>CAZCGB010000076.1:0-9203 GCA_964498045.1 uncultured Isosphaeraceae bacterium | reverse complement strand
AGATGGAGGCGGTGCTGCATACCGCCGCCGACGGGATCATCACGATTGACACCCGCGGCATCGTTCAATCCAGTAACCCCGCAGCGGAGAGGCTTTTCGGATTCAAACCCGGCGAGTTGAACGGACGGAACATCAGCGCGGTCGTGCCCGCCGAGCTCCGCCCGCAGCATGATGGGTTCATCTCCAACTATCTGCGAACGGGGCAGGCGAAGATCATCGGCATCGGGCGGGAAGTGATCGGCGTTCACCGCGACGGCCGCGAGATTCCGCTTGATCTTTCGGTCAGCGAAGTCACGCTCGACCATCGAACGCTGTTCACCGGCATCGTGCGCGACGTCACCGATCGCAAGCGCGCTGAAGAGGAATTGCGAGCGCTCAACCGAACGCTGCAGCGCCAGCAGCAGACCATGATGCAGAACGAGAAGATGACCGCCATGGGACAGATGGCCGCGGGCATTGTGCATGAAATCTCCAATCCGCTCTCCAGCATGGACAGCGTCCTGCAACTGGTGCAGAGGCACCCAGAGCGGCTCAATGAGCAGACCGTGGGTGTTTTGCGCGAACAGGTGCGCCGCATCCACAACACCATCCGGCAGTTGACCGACTTCGCGCATCCGAACGATGCGGCATGGGAAGTTCGCCCGCTGAACGACATTGTCGCCGGCGCGCTGGAAATGGTGCGTTTCGACCGGCGCCTTCGGGGCGTGAAGGTGCAGTTGGAGCTTGATCCGGCCGTCGGGTGCAGCCGCGTGATGGTGCATGCGCTGCTGCAGGTGCTGGTGAACATGGTGCTCAACGCGTTGGACGCGATGGCGGGCGTCACCTCTCCAGCGTTGTCGGTCGCCACGCGCGTCACTGACGGCTGGAACGTGATCGAGATACGTGACAATGGCCAGGGCATTTCACCTGAGCATCTGCCGCATGTCTTCGACCCGTTTTTCACCACCAAGCCGATCGGCCATGGCACTGGCCTCGGACTGTCAATCAGCTATAGCCTGGTCAAGCGACATGGCGGCGAATGTGAAGTCTCCAGCCGCGTCGGCGAAGGGGCGACGTTTCGCGTGCTCTTGCCGATTGCCACGCCAACCGAGGTGCGGTCGGCGGAGTCCTGTGGGTGGGAAGCGCCGGGCTGAGTGGTTTCTTGAAAGCGAGAATTGCGGCAGGGGAACGCCACTTGGGGTGGCATGAGCCAGCAACAGCTTTGGCATGCTGAATGCAATGTCTTTGAACAGGGGTGCTCATCGCGCTGTCACTCTTGGTCGGCAACGCGAGGCAAACGACCGATCGCGGTTCTGCACCTCATGCCCGCCGTCACGAGACAGAGGAATCCTGTGCGATGATCAAGTTGGTCAAGCGAATCCTCGGCAAGCACTGGAAGCGGAACCTGTCGATACTCGCGGTGTTCTTTCTCGGCGTCGCGTTTGCGGGCGTCGAATACACCAGCACGCCGAAGTTCTGTGGCACGACGTGCCACATCATGGACACCTACTACACCTCGTGGAAGGCGGGGTCGCACAAGGAGGTCGCCTGCGTTGATTGCCACATTCCCCCTGGCGCGACCAGCTACATCAATGCGAAGCTCAATGGATTCGGGCAGGTCGTTGACGACTGGCTCAACCGAACCTCCACCAAGCCCTCCGCCTCGGTGAGCGATTTCGCATGCACGCGCTCCGGGTGCCACGTGATTGGAAACCTTGGCAAGGTGGTGAATGAGGAACGCTCATACAAGTTCGACCATGCAAAGCACTTGGACCTGCAATACAAGGGCATCACGGTTCACTGCAGCACATGTCACTCGCATGTTCAAGGTGACCAGCATTTTGAAGTGAACACCAACGCCTGCGTGGCATGCCACCTCATGAATCCGCCGACCGGCGCCGGAGTCAGCGCCACGGCTGTGCTTGCCTCGGTTGATCACGCTGATCCGTCGTCGGCGTCACCATCCAGCCAACCATCGACATCTCCCACGGAGCTGATCGCCCCGTCAAGCTGCAACACGTGTCACGATGCGCCGGCAGGCAAGATCACCTACCAGGGGCTGACCATTGAACACAGCGAATACCTTCGGTTCGGCGCGCAATGCATGTCCTGCCACCGAAATGCGACCCAGCAGCCCGAGCCTGTCGGCAACACGCAGTGCATCTCCTGCCACGATTTCGGCTTGGAGCGATTCACCAACGTCGAAGACATGCACCGGGTGCATGGCGAGGGAGAACACAAAGTCGAATGCTTCAGTTGCCACGGACTGATCAGGCACGGCCCGGAAGCCCAGGCGATGTCGCTTGAGCAATTCAACTGTCAGGAATGCCATCAAGGCCAGCACATGGTGCAGCGGTCGGCGTATCAGCCACATCTCGGCACCGCGACTGCTGTGGCGGCCTCGCCCGCCACCGCCTCCGGCGAGACGAGTGACGGCACGGCCGTCAGTCCGATGTTCCTCGTGCATGTTGATTGCACAGGCTGCCATATCCAGCCCAGCAGCATCAGCTCCAAGCCCAACAGCGGCGCGACCGTCAACAAGGCTGTTCCCGATGCCTGCGATGCGTGCCATCGCCCCGGATTTGGAAAGCAACTGGTTCCCATGTGGCAGCGCTCGACGCATGAACTTTACGATGGCGTGGTTGCGCTGATGCCGGCGGCGGACGCCAAGTGGAGCGATGCGAACACCGAGGCGGGCACGCTGGTGCGCGATGCGCAGCGATTGCTTGACTTGGTGCGCGTGGACGGTTCGTGGGGAGTGCATAACCCGAAATACACGCAACAGATCATCGAGCAAGCACGCGAGAAAGTGCTGAAAGCGCGCGAATTGGCCGGAATCGCCATGCCATGAAGACCGTCGCGCTCATCCTGATGATGCTTGCGTACGCGCCGGCAGTCGCCCCTTTGGCTCCGCCGAACACGCGCGTGCAGGACTGCACAACCAGCGGCTGCCACGCCCAACAGGTCAGCGCGAAGTTCCTGCATGCTCCAACAGCCGCGGGCGCGTGCGAAATGTGTCACGCATACGCCGACGAATCCAAGCACACCTTTGATCTCAAGCATCAGGGTGCCGAACTGTGCAATTTCTGTCACCTGGGGAAGACCGAAGCCGCAGGCATGCACATGCACCAGCCGGTGAAGGATGGCGAGTGCGTCAAGTGCCACTCGCCGCATGGATCGGACCATCGATTCCTGATTCGAGGCGAAACCACCGGGGCATTGTGCCTGACATGCCATGAATCGGTCATCAAGGATCGCGCGCACGTGCACACGCCGATCGCACAAGGCGATTGCCTGGGATGTCACAAGGCGCATGCATCAGCATTGCCAAGTCTTCTGGTTGAGCAGGGGCGAACGCTCTGTCTGCGTTGCCACGCCGACGTCCAGACCGGTGTTCAGCATGTCGGTGCCGCCACCCAAGGCAGCTCGACCATACCGCCGGTGCTTGGAGCGCATGAGGTCGGTGATGGGGCATCGACCATGCCAGCTTCGCCGGATGATGATCTGCCCCTCGTCCTGCATGAACCGTTCAAGGGCGAATGCACGCAGTGCCATGAGCAGCACGCATCGCAGCAGGCGTCACTGCTCAAGCAGCCAGCCAGGGAACTGTGCGTTTCATGCCATCAGGATGTGGCGCAGAAACTCGCAGCCGCGACGGTGCCGCATTCTCCGGTGAGCGTTGATCGCGCATGTCTGAACTGCCACTCGCCCCATACTGCCCACGACAAGTCGTTGCTGCGCAACGGCGCGGTGGCGCTTTGCCTCGAGTGCCACAACCAGCCGATCGCTCGGGCGGACGGCACAAAGATCGACAGCGTCGCGTCCATGGCAGCCGATGGTCAGCATCTGCACGGCGCCATCGGCACAGGAGACTGCTCCGCGTGCCACGATGTGCATGGCGGTGAGCACCGTGCGCTGCTCACCAGGCCGTACACGCAATCGTTCTATCAGCCGTTCAACGCCGACGCGTACGCACTGTGCTTCGGTTGTCACGACCCGAAGCTCGCCACCGAACCGAAGTCCATTGCGGTCACCGGTTTCCGCAACGGCGAAATCAACCTGCACTACGTTCATGTCACAGCTCCGGGCGATGCCGGGCGCTCCTGCCGCGTCTGTCACGCCACGCACTCGGCGGCAAACGAACGCCAGGTGCGCGATGCGGTGCCCTACGGCAATTGGCAGGTGCCCATCACCTTTCAGCAGACCGGCACGGGTGGAAGCTGCGGGGCAGGATGCCATCGCGCTCGCTCGTATGATCGCCTCACGCCTGTGGCGTATGACGCACCTGCCAATCCAACCCCATGATGCTGGCGCGCACCCAGAACAAGAAGTTCGCGTTTGAAATGTTGTCGTAACAACCCGTACTCGCAAAATTCAGTGTGTGGATGGGCACGGCCCGGCGCGAAGTTGAGCCATGCTGTTCGTTCCGCAACCGATTTCGACTTTGCAGCGCAAAGAGCTGCTGCCTGCGGATCAATACGATGAGTTGCGATGCACCTAGCCGTGGCAGACCAGCGTGCACGAACCGTGGTTGGTGCCCATGTCGGTGTAGCGGATTCGGCCGGTGGTGGGCTCGGGGAAGACGATGGTGAGATCGAAGTTGATGAGATGGCTGTTGGCGGTGATTGAACCTTGCGCTGAACTGATGCCATGAGCGTCGTGGCAGGCGGAACAGGGCGTGCGGTTGTCGATGATGTGTTCGCGATGCTTGGAGAACGAGCGATCGCCAAGGATGCCATTGGATCCGTCGCGAAGATGGCACATGTAGCAGAGCGCGTATGCGGCGGGAGATTCAACCGTGTAATCGGCGGTGCTGTAGCGCGCGACAAGCAATGGCTGTTCGTTGGAGCCATGCACGCCGCTGGGGCCTTCGCCGCCACCTTTGGTGCCGGCGCTTGAGTTGTGACAGTCGCTGCAGTACACCATGCTCGCGACGGTCCAGCCGGGGCGCAGGCTGGGAACATTGCTGCTGCGTCCGGGGACTTCGACAGGATGGAACGAAATGGCAGCGGGGTCGAACTCCAGCCGCGTGTTGGCCTGCGCGATTTGGCGCGAGATGTTCAGCGACGTGATGACGTTCTTGTCCGCGTGGCATTTGTAGCAGACTTCGTATTCGTACCCGGCGCTGCTGACCGGCGCGCCGGAAGAGTTGACGCCGGAGACAGAACCCAGGCGCGGCTGGATCTGCGGGGGAAGGGCCGACCCCTGCAGCATGGAATGCGGCTCATGACAATCAGCGCAGGTCGAGTGGCCGGGAATCGGATCGGGCGGATCGATCGGGCTGTCGGTGTCATGGACATCGACCCGCGTGAGTTCCTGCGCGATGTTGGCCGCGCGCGGCCGCGAACCATCGTGGCAGTTCACGCAGGTTGTCGTGATGCGCGCCTGCTTCAACAGGTACGGGCCGCTCGCAGCCGAGTGCGGCTGATGGCAGGTGCTGCACCCGACGTGCGCGGGCACAGTGGTCGTTGAGATGAGATGACAGCTCGTGCAGAGCTCTGAATTCAGATTGCTCATCACCAGAAAATCGCCATAGACGTTGTTGTGGGCGTCGTGGCAGGTGGTGCACTGAAGCTCCAGATTCGGGTCGAGCTTCAGGCTCGACGGAAGCGAGTGCGGATCGCGCAGCTTCCGATCCAGTTGCCACAGCGACGTGTCATACGTGAAGGAAATCGGATGGTCGTCGGTGAGGTCGGTGCCGATGTTGGACGCGCCGGGCGGCATGGTGGTGACTCCCCCGACCATTTGAATGACTTGGTCGCGTGAGATCACGCTTCCCAAGGCGATGGTTCCGTCGTGACACGAGAGGCAGAGTTTCGACGTGCCGGTCGGCTGGCCCGGCCGCGCATCGAGCGATCGGCTGGTATAGGGCGTGTACGAGGACGTGGGGAGGCTGCGATTCCAGAGCGGTTTGATGGGCGAGGCGTTGTGCGGAGTGTGGCAGAAGATGCACACCTGGTCCTCGCTCGCGGCGCGCACGTTTCCCGGGCCTGATGCAGAAAGGTTGTGCGGGCTGTCGATCACGCTTTGCATCTGGCCGACGGCCGACGCGCCAATCGCGAACGATGCAAGAGCGCCGAGGACGTGTTGATGGAATGTGCTCATGGTTGCGCCTCCGGCAGGTAGTCAAACACCTGCACGCGCTGGTTGTAACAGTCAGCGATCCAAATCCGGTTGTGTTCGTCGATATGCATGCCCGCTGGGAGCCAGAATTCGCCGGGCCCATGACCTTCCTGCCCGAAATTCATCAGAAGCTGGCCCTCGGCGTCGAAGATCTGCACCGCCTCGAACTGCGAGTCGATGACATACACGTGATCTTCCCGGTCCAGCGCGATGCCTTTGGGTTGCGCGAAGTAGCCGGGCAGATCACCCTGCCGGCCGATCTGTCGTATGGGCTTCAGGTCCGGGCCGAACACCTGCACTCTGAAGTTCAGGGTGTCGCTGACGAAGAGCCTTCCCGTGGAATCGACGGCGAGATTTGTCGGAAAATTGAACTGTCCCAGAGCCGACCCGCGCTCGCCGATGGTCTCGATCACTTCGCCGTCGAGCGCCAGCACGAGCACCTGGTGCAGTCCCGCATCAGCGACGAACAACCTGTCTCGCGCCGCATCGTAGGCCAGGCCGCACGGCCGCTTGAGATGCTCGCCACCGATCTCGCCGAGGCAGACGCCCTTCGCATCGAAGACAAAAATCGCGCCCGCGACGGAGTCGGAGACCAGCAGGTGATTGCGCGAATCGAAGGCAAGTCCGACCGGTTGACTGAACTTGCGTCCCGAGGCGTCCGGGCGCCATTGCTCGTACTTGCGTGACTCAAGATCGAAGACGTGAACCATCTGCCCGTTGCTGTCGCACACGAACAAGCGGCTGCCCCGGTCGGTGCAGGTCGCGTAAGGAGAGAGCATCGCACGGATGGGCTTCTTGCCGAAGACCGCTTCGCCTAGGCCCTTGAACATTGACTTGCCCGCCTTGAGATCTGCTTCTGTAGAAATTGATCCGACGTACCGGATCCGAGGAGCGTCCGGCGGCGTTGGCCAGACGATGGATGGCTGACTTGGCGGGAAGACCTCGCCACGTGGCGTGCTGCACCCGGCGGTCGCAAGGCACAGCAAGACGATCAGCGGATCGCACAAATGGCGACAGGCACGAACCACAGCACGGATTCCATGCCACGCGCCGGCGTGCGCATGAGGGCCTGGCAACGATGATTGTCGAGGAATCGAGGGCATTGGGGACATCGCATCGTGTCGGGCCGTCGAGCGTCGTCAGAAATCTCGATGCAGTCCGAACTGAAAATTGAGGTACTGGGAATTCAGCGCGGTGCTGTCGTTCATGGAGTTTCGAATCGAGGCGTAGATCGTGGTCTGGCGATAGTGCCAGTTGATTTCGAAGACTTCTTCCAGGCCATGCACATCGTTGCCCAGGCTTTCGCTCTGCGTCTGCCAAAGCGCGCCAAGCGTGATGGAGAGCTTGTCGTCAATGCGCTGAATCCATCGGCCGCCGAAGCTTGCGATGGTACTGCGCGAATCGTCGTCGTATCGGTCAATGTCATCGTAGTTGGCGTTGAAGCCGAGCGAACTGCCGAGCCCGAGCGGCTGGAGATACGTGGCGGAAAGCCTCGTGGCGTTGAAAGGCGAGATTGTGCTGTCGTGCAATTCCCGTTCGGCTGAAAGCGTCAGCGGCCCGATGGTGTAGTCGGCGCCGAAGATCAACGCATTGACGTCCGCCGGAACAAAGAGGATCGGCCCCTTCGAAGTGATCTCCTGGTCCTGATGAAAGTACCGGCTGTAGATGCCCAGCCCCTTGAAGATCCCTTCCTCGAAGTCGTACCGAACCCGCGCGTGCAGACCCAGCGTTGTGGTCGTGCTGCCGGGCTCGGGACCGATTTCATAGTCGATGCTGACGATCTGGCCTGCCGCGATCGCGCCGCCGAGCACGCGGCGGATTTCAACGCGGTCGTCGAACGCGGAGAGGGTGTAGTCCAGCCCTTGGGTATACACGATGATCCCCGCTGCATCGGCGACACGCACCGAGCTCGGCTCGACGTTGCGGCGTTCGATCACGATGATTCCCGATGGGCCGAAGGTCCGCAGATCGTCGTTGACCTCCAGCGGCGAGCCGCGATCGCTGTCGTTGACATACACGCCGGCCACCGCCAGGCCAGCGGTCAGTACGCCCAGCGGCACCTGCTTGTCGTAGTCGAGGAAGAGGTCGGAGAACGCCTGGGCGCTGGAGAAACTGCCCGGATCAGAGGTGAGATAGCTGCCGCCGATGTTCGCACCGATCACCAGGCTGTCGAAGACGTCGTAGCGAAGTCCTGCGTCGGCGCGCTGGAACAAGTTGTTGGAGTCATCGGTGTCAGCCCAGTTCAGGGCGTAGTTGTAGAGCGTCTCGAAGTCTTCATTGTGGAAGACGCGGAGGTTCTCGTCCCACCGCACGCGGCTTGTGGGGAAGTCGCCGGTCTGGTTGAACAGGAACAGCGCGGAGCGCAGGTTGTTCTGGTTCTTGTCGCCGAAGTCGAGGGTGTGGGTGAGCAGGCCGGTCTGACGGATGTAGGTGTCGGTCTGAAAGAGATTGCCGCTCTGGTCGATGCTGTCCATCGTGTAATCCCAGAGAAGCGACTGATTGGCCGCGGGCCGGTACTGCGATTCCCATTCAACGGTGTCCTGCACCAGGTTGTAGTTGGATGTGTTGGTCAGGCTGGTCTGATTTTCGTCGCGATGGAAGTAGTGCAAAGAGGTCGGCACCACATCGTTGCGCCAGAGGAAGATGACCCCGCTTTCAGTGGTGATGCTGTCGATGGTGTCGCCAAAGGTGCGTTCAAGGTTGTCCCTGGTGCGCGTCGAGTAGATCGTGGTCGGGGCGTCGGATTGCCCGAAGATCATCGCGCTGACGTTGTACTCCTCGATGGTTTCAATCGGATTCTCGTTGCGGTTCGATGATTCGCTGTCGATGAACTGCTGCGAGAGGCCGAAGGTCCCCGAGAGATCGAAGTGGATGAGATTGGGGTGACCGATGAACCCGCTCGTCGACGCGGTGAACGTCTCGTCGAACTCCGTGAAGCGGTCGTGTTGCACAGGCCGGTTGTCGGGGGCGAGGCGATCGCGTTGCACCTGTGCGGTGAAATCCATCGAGAAGTCCACGTTCTCGAACTTGATGCCGCCCCATTCCTTTTTCACGCCGACAACGATCGGCCCCTCGTCCTGCGCCGACGCCGCCGCCGTCAG
>CAZCGB010000075.1:0-9213 GCA_964498045.1 uncultured Isosphaeraceae bacterium | reverse complement strand
CTGATCTTCTTCAGATTCGGATAGACGCGTGCGAGTGTGGCGAGCCGCTTCGCGGGGTCCATCCAGTCGCGCGAAATCTCCATAAGCCCCGCATGGTTCTCCGGCAGCCACCACTGCATCGCGTCGAGGAATCTCGCAGACGGAAAGACGAACATGCCGCTGTTCCAGCCGAAGTCGCCTGAATCGAGATACTGCTGCGCTGTGGCGGCATCGGGTTTCTCGACAAACCGCTTTGATCGAAATGCGCCCTCAAATGCGTCGCCCTCGATTGGTTCGCCGCGCTCGACGTATCCGTACCCCGTCGCGGCGAACGTCGGTGTGATTGAGAACGTGACGAAGCGCGATGGGTCGGCCTCGCACAGGCGGAAGCCCAGATCAAGTTTGCGAGCGAATTCCTCCTGCGGCTGAATCAGATGATCAGCGGTCAACACCGCGAAGATGGCGTGCGGGTCGCGTGCGAGCAGCGCGGCGGCGGTGAAACCCACGGCATTGACGGTGTCGCGCGGCTGCGGTTCGCCGAGGATGTGTTCGTCGTCAAATACAGGCAGCGATTCGCGGATCGCATTGCGAAAACCCTCGCCTGTGCAGATGTAGCGGCGATCGATGGGAATCACACCATCCAGACGCGACGCGGCGATCTCCAGCAGCGACCGGCCGCCAATGAACGGCAGCAGCTGTTTGGGTTTTTGCTTGCGGCTCATCGGCCAGAGGCGCGTCCCCGAGCCGCCGGCCATGATCATGGCGTAACGCATGCGGCCATCTTAGGGCATGTCCATTTCGCCGCTCTGCCCGGAAACCGGCAACATAATCCATCATTCGTTGTCCGCGTCAGCGTCCAGACGTCGCTCAAGTCTCTTCACGCGCTTGAAGAGGTCGTACAGATCGAGCGAGGCGAGCGCGTTGCGTTTGGCCTGGTCGAGCGGCAGCGCGGGTACGCCGGCGACCTTCTGGCCGTCGGGCACATCCTGCACGATGGCAGTACGACCCGCCGCCTGCACACCTTTGCCGATGCGCAGGTGCCCCGCCACGCCGACTTGCCCGCCGAGCACGACATAGTCGCCGACCTCGACGGAACCGGCGACGCCGACGAGCGACACGAACAGGCAATGCCGACCAACATGCGTGTTGTGACCGATGGAGATGAGATCAGCGAATTTCGTACCTTTGCCGATGCGTGTTTCGCCCATGGCCGCCCGTTCGATGGCGCAGCCCGCGCCCATCTCCACATCGTCTTCGACGACGACGATCCCCGCCTGGGGAATCTTGTGATGCGCCCCTTTGTGCGTCGCGTGGCCGAAGCCGTCGGAACCGATGACGGTGCACGCCTGCAGCGTCACACGGTGGCCGACCACGCATCGGTCGTACACCACGACGTTGGGATACAGCACGCACTCATCGCCGACGACGGCATCGGGGCCGACATACACGCCAGGGTAAAGAATGGTCCGTGCGCCGACGCGCGCGCCGCGCTCGACCACGACATTCGGGTGCAGGACCACGCCCAGCCCGAGCGTCGCGGTGGGATGCACGAGGGCACGATCGCTGATGGGCGAGGAGATGGCATCGCCCGCGCGGCCGGGCGATGCGGACATCGGCCGGGGATGTTCGCGAAAGCCATGCAGTTCGATCATCGCGTTGCGAAACGCGAAGTACGGGTCTTCGCAAATGAGCCTGGTCAGCCTCGCCGGGCACGAGGACTTCGCATCGATGACGACCGCGGAGGCTTTTGTCGCTTCGAGTTCCGGCAGATAGCGGCTGTTGGCGAGGAATGTCAGCTCGCCAACGCCTGCGGTTTCAACCGGGGCGCACGCATGGATGACGATGGAATCGTCGCCTTGGACCGAAGCGCCGATTTTCGCGGCGAGTTGTGCGATCGTAAGTGCCATTTGAGAGATGGTCGGCCATGAGCCGTCGACTGATGGCGCAATTTGCCTGCGTTTGCGCCTGTTCGCGGCGAGAATAGTGCAGACTAAACGGCGATGGTGCAACTCACAACCGCCATTTCACAATCAGAAGGGCGATCGTACGCGCATTGCGAAAGCTCGCCGCGCACGACGGCGTCCATCCGTCACCTTCCGTCCTTGTGAGGGTCTTTGCACCCCTGTATGCTCCGCCACGCATGATTGACCGCAGGATGCCGGTTCACGTGTGCGAGAAGATGCGCGCGATCTTCGCGCTGCTCGCGCTGCTGTTTCCGGTCGCTTTTGGCTCGCCTGCGCACGCCCAGACGCCGGTGACGGTGAGTTCCGTCAACGCCGACCGACCGATTTCCGCCATCACCTTCGAGGGTCTGAAGCGGGTCACGCAGCAGGAGGTGCTCAACAACATCCGGGCGGCGGTGGGCGACCCGTACGATCCACGAACTGTGCTGGATGATGTGCACCGACTCAACCGGCTTGGGCAGTTCAAGTTCATCGATGCCGTGGAGATTCTGCAGGACGACGGTTCGGTCGGCGTGGTGTACCGATTCACCGAGCAGCAGATCATCGCCGAGCGCCAGGTGGTCGGGAATCGACTGATCTCCGACGCCGACCTTCTGGCGGTGGTGCAGGTGGTTCCGCTTGGGCCGCGCGACGATTTCCTCATCCAGACGGCAAAACGGCGCATTGAGGACCTGTACAAGAAGCGCGGCCACTACCTCACGATCGTGCAGATTGATGAAACCGAACTGAACGACAACGGCCTTCTGATTTTCCGCGTGATCGAAGGCCCGCGCGTCAAGGTCAGGTCGGTCGTTTTTCAGGGGAACAAGGCCTACAACTCCGAGCAGCTCAATGCCGAGGTGCGGACACGCACGGCATTGATCCTCTTCCGCAAGGGCGAGCTCGATGAGGACCTCATCGGCGACGACATCGCGGCACTCGTCAAGTTCTACGTCGATCGCGGTTATCTCGACGTGCGGGTCGATCGCAAGATCGAATTGAGCCCCGACAGCAAGGAGGCGAAGGTCACCTTCGTCATCGCCGAGGGCGATCAGTATCGCCTGCGGTCGCTGCGCGTCAGCACGCCCGACGGCTCGCTTCCAAAGGTACTCGCTCGCGAGCAGATCGCGGCGATCCTTGTGCTCAAGACCGGCGATGTGTATTCCGGAGACCTGCTGCGACAGAGCGTTGAAGCGTTGCGCCAGGCGTACGGATTGATGGGCTACGTTCAAGTGTTCGAACCCGATGCCATCCGCACGATGTCGCGGCGCATCGAGGATGAACACGTGGTGGACCTCGACATCGTCATCTTTGAAGGGGTTCGCTGCATTGTCGGCGAAGTGCAGATCAGGGGCAATCAGCTGACGCGCGACAATGTCGTGCGTCGCGAACTTCGCGGAATCTATCCCGGCCTGCCCATCGATGGCACGCAGATCATCGAGTCGGAGAACCGCCTGGTGAAGACGCGGCTCTTCGGCGACGCCCGCATCACCGTGCAGCCGCCTGCGCCGGGCGACGTCGTTCAGGACGCCAACCCTGACGCCGCCGGCGACGTCGAAGTGCGCGATGTGCTCGTCGAGGTGAAGGAACGCAGCACAGGAAGCGTGAACTTCGGCGTGGCGGTCGGATCTGATTCCGGCCTCTTCGGCGAGTTCTCCGTCGATCAGAAGAACTTCGACATCACCGACTATCCCGAGTCGCTGAACGAACTCATCAGCGGCAAGGCTTTCCGCGGCGCCGGTCAGCAATTCAACTTCACCGTGCGCCCCGGCACCGAACTCATGCAGATCATCGCCTCGTGGACCGAGCCGCGGCTGTTCGATTCCGATTACACGGTCTCCGCGTCAGCCCAGGTGCTTCAACGGTACTACGACGACTATGACCAGAACACCCTTGGCGGGGGCATGTCGATCGGCCGACGCTTTGGCGACATCTGGGCCGGCGCGGTGCGCGCCAGCATTGAGCAGGTCGAGTTGACCAACATCCAGGCCGACGCCCCGACTGCGTACTTTGAGGATGCGGGGCCGAACATCCTCACATCGATGGAGTTCTCCCTCACGCGCACGACGCTCGGCAACACCAAGCGGCCGGGTTCAGGAAGCCGCCTGGAACTCACACTTGCGCAATTCGGCGTCTTCGGCGGCGACTTCACGTTCACGAGCGCCACCGCAGACTACACCGTGTACTTCACGCTGCACGAGGATTTCCTCGGCCGCAAGTCCACGCTCAAGCTCAACAGCAAGGTCGGCTACATCTTTGGCGGCGAGGCGCCGATCTACGAGAAGTTCTATCTCGGCGGCCGCTCATTCCGCGGCTTCGAATATCGCACCATCAGCCCCAAGGGCATTCAGGCCGACACCGGTCTGCCCAGCGATCAGCCCGTCGGCGGCGACTGGCAGTTGTTCCTCGGCGCACAGTATGAGTTCCCGATCTTCGGCGAAGCGTTCGACGGTGTGATCTTCCTCGACACCGGCACAGTCTCCGACAACCCCGGCTTCAGCCAGTACCGCGTGGCGATCGGTGCGGGGATCCGCATGTACATCCCGCAATTCGGCGATGTGCCCATCGCCGTCGACTTCGGCATCCCGCTGCTCTCCGAGGAAGGCGATCAGGAGCAGATCTTCAGCTTCAGTGCGGAACTGCCGTTCTGATCACCCCGGCCGGCAAACGATACTTCAGCGCCCGCGGAGGCTGCTGCGTCATCCTCTTCTGAACTTTGATGTCCATTGGGCGTGGACACGCATGCCGATGCGAGGCCGTAAGTGATCCCATTGAATTGCCGCAGGTCATCCGCGGGGAAACGTGCATCACGGCCGATGGAACAAGTCGCTCGTCACACCTGTGCGCCTCTGTCGGCGATGTCGACCGGTTTTTCGTACCAGTACCCGCCGACCGCGAGCGCATTCATTCGCGTGCGGCCGAAGCACTCGATCGCCTGCTTGGGCGTATGCACGATCGGCTCGTTCTCATTGAAACTCGTGTTCAGCAGCACCGGCACGCCGGTGCGGGCCTTGAACGCGGCCAACAGGTCATAGAACAGCGCGTTCTGATCGCGTCGCATGGTCTGCACGCGGCCGGTCGAATCTTCGTGCGTCGTCGCCGAAAGCCGCGAGCGCCATTGCGGCTTCACCTTGTACACGATGTTCATGAAGGGAACTTCATGTGCGCCGTCGTAGATTTCTGAAAGGTGCTCCTGCATCACCAGCGGCGCAAACGGCCGGAACGTCTCACGGTTCTTGACTCGAGCGTTGAGGATCGCCTTCATGTCCGGCCAGCCCGGATGGCAGATGATCGATCGATTGCCCAAGGCGCGCGGGCCCCACTCTTCCCGGCCCTGGAACCAACCGATGATCTTGCCTTTTGCGAGAGCATCGGCGGCCGTGGAGAGCAAAAGGTCTCGCGGCATCTTGCGGAACGGCATGCCGCTGGCCATGACGTCCTTCTCGATCTGCTCGTCGCTCCAGTCGGTCCCCCAGTACGCATGCACCACTTCGCCATGGCGGGGCTTGCCAAGCACGCTGTGCATCACAAATGCCGCCGCGCCTGCCGCAGTGCCGTCATCGCCGGCGGCGGGATGGATGTACACATTGTCGACGACGTTCTCCATCACCAACCGCCCGTTGGCGACGCCGTTCAGACAGCATCCGCCTGCCATGATCACATCGCGCAGGCCGCCGTTCCTTGCGATCGCATCATTCACGTATGCGAGGTACACATCCTCGAAGCGCCGCTGCATGGATGCAGAGATGTCCTTGTGCTGCTGCGAAAGCGGTCCGCCGCGCTCGCGCGGCTCTCCGAGCAGCTGGCGCATGGCGTCATCCCACATGGGCTTGACGCGAATCTCGCCATCCTCGGTCTGATCGTGCGTGTGCACCTGCCGATGATGGTTGTAGTACTTCAGGTTCAGTCGAATGCCTGAACCCGGAACGTACTCCACCAGCTGTTTCATCTGCGCGGCGTAGTTGTCGTGGCCGTAGGCTGAGAGCCCCATGACCTTGTACTCCTCGCCGTATCGATTGAAGCCGATGAAATTGCACACTGCGGTATAGAACACGCCGAACGAATTCGGCCAGTAGTTGCGTTGGATGACGTCAATCTTCTGACCTTCGCAACGCGCGATGATGCCCGTCGCAAAATCGCCTGCGCCGTCGGTGGACACACCCGTGGCGCGCTCGAATTTGGACCAGAAGAACGCTGACGCCAGGTGCGCAATGTGATGCTCGACACTGTGAATCTTCGCCTTGAACGCCGCCTGCGGCTGCCCGCACGCCTCAGCGAGAAGTTCGTCAACCCGTTTGAGCTTGGTATGCGTCCGCGTGCTCCATCTGGCGAGATGCAGGCCCGTGCGGGGATGCCGCAGGATGAACGCCGCCTTGGCGGCGCGGTTGGCCTTGGAATCGCGGGCGATGGCCACATCGGTGACATCCGCCAGGGATGCGCCCCCGATGCGCAGCACCTCGGCCACGGCGAGTGACGGAAACCCGGCGCAGTGCTTCTTGCGATTGAGGCGCTCTTCCGCGATGGCGGCGACGACCCCGCGGTCGTCCATCAATACAGCCGAGGCGTCCGGATGGATTGAATTCAGACCAAGCACAAGGCTCATGCGGCGACTCCAGCGCGAAGTTCGATAAAGTCGTGGGAGACCGCACACGCGGCCGCCACGCAGGCTTCTCACATTCCCGATTGCAGTGACATGCTTCGGAAAAAGCGGCTAAGTATAGCCAAAGCCCAAGATGATTGTGTCAATGCAAAGCCCATCAAGTGCTGGCGATGACCGGAAGGGTTCCTGGCGCTACGTTGGGATCACTGCCGGGGTTCGTTGCGACACAACAGTGATTGCTGGTTCGGCGTTTCGCGGGGCGTAATCCTGCAGCGCCGCGACATTCCATTCGCCCGATTTCAGCGCCCCGATGGCGCGCACGGTCGCCGCGGCGCCGGTCGTCGTCGTCACGATCGGGACCCGGCGTCGAACGGCGGCAACGCGAATGCGGCCTTCGTCGGTCAGCATGCCCGTGCGCGTCGGCGTGTTGATGACCATGTCAATCTTGCCGTCGCTCATCAGATCAATGATGTTTGGACGGCTTTGCGCGTCGAGTTTCTGGATCACATCCGCGTTCACGCCATGCGCCGCAAGGTGCCGTGCGGTGCCTGATGTGGCCAGCAGCTTGAATCCCATCTTCACCAGCGAGCGGCACGGTTCCACAATGTCATCGCGGTCCGAAGCCCGCACGGACACAAACACCACGCCGTCCAGCGGCAGAACCACGTCGGCGGCGAGTTGGCTCTTGGCGAACGCGATCTCAACCGAGCGATCGATGCCCATCACCTCACCAGTTGATCGCATCTCCGGCCCAAGCGCGATGTCCACGCCCGGGAACTTGTGGAACACGAACACCGATGACTTCACCGCAAAGGCGTTGGTCGGCATGCTTTCCCGGAGATGAAGCTCCGAGATTCGCCGGCCCATCATCACCTTGGCCGCACTGCGAGCCCATTGCTGGTGCGTGGACTTGCCGACGAACGGCACAGTGCGCGACGCGCGCGGGTTCACTTCGAGTATGGCGATGCGACCATCCTTCACCGCCAACTGCACGTTCATCAGGCCGTTGATGCGCAATTCCGCGGCGAGCAATCGTCCAATGCGGGCGATCTCGTTCACAGTGGCGGGTGGAAGAGACCAGGGCGGCAGCGTGCACGTGGAATCTCCCGAGTGAATGCCTGCCTGCTCGATGTGTTCCATGATGCCGGCGACGATGGATTGCCGCGTGCCATCGTTGCCAGACAGGTCGGTCGAGCCCGCCTTGCCGGGGATGTAGTCGGCGATGACGTCCATGTCCACCTCCGTGGCGTCATCCAGGAACTTGTCGACGAGAATGGGAGCGTCCACGAGCTCTGATACGCGCACGGCGGAGTTCATGTAGTGGTTCAGCGCACGCTCATCCGGGCAGATCTCCATGCCGCGCCCGCCCAGCACATATGAGGGCCTCACCAAGACCGGGTACCCGATTCGATTGGCGATCTGCAGGGCCTCGGCTTGCGTGCGGGCGATACCGGCTGGCGGCTTGGCCAGGCCCAGCCGATCCAGCAGCGCGTCAAATCGCTGGCGGTCCTCCGCGAGGTCGATGGAATCCAGCGACGTTCCAACCAGTGGCACACCCGCGGCGACAAGGCCGTGCGCAAGATTCAGTGGCGTCTGTCCGCCGAACTGCACGATGACGCCGACCACGCCGCCAGTCCGGTCGGGCACGTCGACGCCGCCGCCGTTGAGCCGTTCAACGACGTTGAGCGTGTCTTCCAGCGTCAGCGGCTCAAAGAACAAGAGGTCTGACGTGTCGTAATCGGTCGAAACGGTCTCCGGATTCGAGTTGATCATGACTGACTCGAAGCCCATCTCGCGTGCGGCGAAGGCGGCCTGCACGCAGCAGTAGTCGAATTCGATGCCCTGCCCGATGCGGTTGGGCCCGCCGCCGAGGATGATGATCTTTTCGCGCGGCGTCACGCGGATTTCGTCGTCACACTGAGTCCTCGGCGACTCTCCGGCTGCACCATGGATGACCGGCGTTTCGTATGTGCTGTAGTAGTACGGTGTCGCTGCCTCGAACTCCGCAGCGCACGTGTCAACCAGCTTGTACACCGGCTCAATGCCGAGGCTCTTACGGTGCTTGCGCACCTGCATGATCTGATTGATCGAGATGTCGCCTAGATACAGATTCGCAAGCTGCGGATCGCTGTAGCCCAATCGCTTCGCTTCAAACAGCGTCTCTCGCGGCAGGTCCTTCAGTGTTCGATATGAACAGAGCACGTCCTCAAAATCGCACAACTGCTTGATCTGATCGAGGAACCACGGATCAATTCTCGTCAGCTCATGCACGCGCGAAATGGACCACCCCATCTTGAACGCGTAACGAATGTAGTACAGCCGGCCCTGGCTGGGCACGGTGAGCTTGCGCGTGAGCGTGTCTTCTGGAATCGGCCAGAGGATGGGAGAGCCGTCGGCCGCGATCAGGCCATTGGGCGAGGATTCGTTTTTCTCCCCGGTGAAGCGCACGCCCTTTCCATCAACCGCGCGCTTGGCCGCCAGCCACTTGTCGTTTCGATCGAGGCCGAGCCCGAAACGCTTGACCTCCATCGAGCGGATGGCCTTCTGCAGCGCCTCCTTGAACGTGCGGCCGATGGACATCGCCTCGCCCACGCTCTTCATCTGCGTGGTCAGCGTCTCGTCCGCTTCAGGGACTTTCTCGAACGTCCAGCGCGGCATCTTCACCACGACATAGTCGATAGACGGCTCGAA
>CAZCGB010000074.1:0-9220 GCA_964498045.1 uncultured Isosphaeraceae bacterium | reverse complement strand
CGAGCTGTACTTGAAGCGGCTTCTGGTGGGGGGAATGCCCAAGGTGTTCGAGATCAACCGCAACTTCCGCAACGAAGGCATCGACCGCTCGCACAATCCCGAATTCACCATGATGGAGGTGTACGAAGCATTTGGCGACTGCTGGAGCATGCTGGAATTGACCGAGAGCCTGATTCACGAAATGGCGGCGATGGTCGGCGGCCATGCCGTCAACAGCAGCTTCGCGCTGCCCTTCGGCGACCTGCAGGTCGACTACACGCGCCCTTTCGTCCGCGTGAGATACGGCGACCTGTTCCAACAGCGTTTCGGCTTCGATATGACCGACCGGGACAAAACGCTCGCCAAGGCCATCGAATCGCGCGTGGAAAATGCAATCAAGCTCGATCACTGGCTGCTGGTCAGCGCGCTGTTCGATGCGCACTGTGAAAGCCTGATCGATCTCGCCAAGCCGACGTTCGTGACGGATTTCCCCAGCGCGATCTCGCCGCTCACGCGCCCGCAGCCCGATCAGCCGCATCTGAGCTACCGCTGGGAAGTCTTCATCGCGGGCATGGAATTCGGCAACAGCTACACCGAACTCAACGATCCCGACGTGCAACTCGCGAAGTTCACCGAGCAGTTGAAGGGCGCGGACGAGGAGGCGGCGGCGTTCCGCACGCTGGATGAGGACTTCATCCACGCCCTGCGCGTGGGGATGCCTCCGGCCGGCGGCCTGGGCGTCGGCATCGATCGGCTGATCATGGTGCTGAGCAACCGCCAGTCGATTCGCGATGTGGTGCTGTTCCCGCTGATGCGGCCCGAAGGCGTCAAACCGGTACAAGATGAATGAACGCGCTCAATGATGACACCAATTTCGACGCACGCAAGGACCTGATCATGAAGACCAATCATCTTCGTTTCAATCGCATCGCGACAATTGTGCTTGCGTTCCCGTTGCTCGCCGCCGGCCTGGCGCGCGGGCAGACCGCCACTGCGCCGGCTGCGCCGCCCGCGGAGGAGCCGACCGCTGGATTCGTCGAGGATTGGAAAGTCATCGATGACGACAGGATGATCCTGGAGATCGGCGGCTCGCGCGTCGGATGGATGAACACCATCGTCGATCGGTCCGGCGAGCAGTTCCGCACGCGCACCGCGACGGAAATGAAAATTGGCCGCGGGGATCAGCCGGTGGAGATCAAGATGAGCAGCGTGTTCATCGAAACCGCCGACGGCAAGCCCATCAAGGCCATGAACACGCAGAAGATGGCGCAGCAGGCCGTGGAGACGACCTGGGAGTTCGATGGCGAGACGATTCATCAGACCAGCAGGCAGGGCGACCGCGAAACCAGGTCGGAACTGAACGCCCCGAAGGTCGAGTGGTTCACGCCGCACAGGGCCGATGAATACATGCGCCAGCAGCGCAAGGTCGGCGCGAAGGAAATCAAGGTGCGCACGCTCGATCAGCAGAACGGCGTCAAACCCGTCAACACCACCAGCACGCATGGCGGCAAGACCGATTACGAATTCGACGGCAGAAAAGTGCCGGTTGAGATCTGGAAGACGGTGACCGACATCATGCCGGTGGAAGCCAAGGAGTACTACGACGCCGACGGCGAGCTCGTCTACCAGGAGATTCCCACGGGGCTCGGCAAGATCACAATGCGCAGCGCGACGAAGGATCAGGCGATGGACGCCGCGGGCGACGGCGGCGGCGCGCCGGAGATCATGGTCAAGTCGTTCGCCAAGCCCGACAAGCCCATCGACAATGCCTTCAAGACGAAGACGGCGAAACTCAGGCTCACCGCCCGCGAAGGCACGCTGCCCGACATGCCCTCGGCCGGCGCGCAGCGCGTGGAGATGAGCGCGGATCACAAGACCGCGGTGCTGACGATCGACATCGACGATCCGCTGGCAGCCAGCGAATCGGAGAAGAACGATGAGGAGTTCACCAAGCCGTCGTCCATGGTCGACTTCAACGATGCGCTGGTGGGCAAGCTCGCCGACCGCGCGAAGGAGGAGCCCGACGCCATGAAGAAGGCCGAGGCGTTGCGCGCGATCGTCAACAAGCACATCTCCAAGAAGGGCATGTCCACGGCGTTCGCCACGGCGTCGGAAACGGCGCGGACGCGCACCGGCGACTGTTCGGAGCATGGCGTGCTGCTTGCCGCGCTGCTGCGCGCCGATGACATTCCCTCGCGCGTGGCCATGGGCCTGGTGTACGCGCCGGAGTTCATGGGCGAGGAGGGCATCTTCGGCTGGCACATGTGGACGCAGGCGCTGATTGACGGCAAGTGGATTGATCTCGACGCCACGCTGCCCGTGCGCTACTGCGCCACGCACGTGCTCACCAACACCTCATCGCTCGCCGACGGCATGGGCGCGAGCGACATGGGCAGCATCATGCAGCTGATGGGCAACCTCGACATCGAAGTGATCGACGTCGGCTACAAGGAGAACTGAAACGTCAAAACGAAGAAACGTCAAAACGAACAAATTCGCGCACACTTGATTATTCATTTGTTTTGACGTTTTGACTATTGGACTTTTCTTTCCATGACCGATCTTCCGCGCATACCTGTTCGACCCGCCGACGGCCACAAGGGCACGTTCGGCACAGTATGCGTGGTGGGGGGCCAAGCCGGATCAGGTTCGAATCCCCGGGTGATGGTGGGCGGGCCGGCGTTCGCCGCGCTCGGCGCGCTGCGCAGCGGCTGCGGACTCGCGGTGCTGGCGGTGCCTATGCCGGTGATGGCCGCTGCGCTTGTGATCGCCCCCAGCGCCACGGGGCTTGCCCTGCCCGTCGATGAAGCGGGCGCGCTGCGGCCGAGCGAGATCGCGCACCTGCTCGATCAGCACATGCTCTCGTTCCGCTGTCTCGCCGTCGGCCCCGGTTTCGGCTCGGATGTGCCGCAACAACAGGTCATCGTGCGGTTGATCGCCCAGAACCAGACTCCGCTCGTGCTCGACGCTGACGCGCTCAACTGCCTGTCGCTGCTGCACGACTTCCATCGCGACATGCGCGCCAGCTGCATTCTCACGCCGCATCCGGGCGAGTTTGAACGGCTGGCGCGGAGCCTCGGCTTCGAGATGAGCCCAGCCGATCCGAAGTCGCGCCCCCGCGCAGCCGAGGAATTGGCGCGCCGACTTGGGTGCGTCGTCGTCCTGAAGGGTTCGCGCACGGTCATCAGCGATGGCGTGCACACTCACGAGAACCAATCGGGCAACGTCGCGCTCGCCACGGCCGGCACGGGTGATGTGCTCACCGGCGTCATCGCCGGCTTCGTCGCGCAGTTCTTCAAGCCGCACCTGGGCACGACGTCGAGGCAGATCACCGCGCAGCAGCAGGGCGGCCTGAGCCTGCTCGACTGCGCGCAGCTGGGCGTCCATCTGCACGGCCTGGCGGCCGACCACTGGGCCGCCAAGCACGGCCAGGCGGGCATGACCGCGATCGATCTGATCGAAGCCATCCCCGACGCGCTGAAATCCATGCGCGGTTGAACGCATGACGCCGGGTCTGACGACCAACAGGAGAAAGACCCGGATCGAACCACACCGGGCGCACGACGAGACAACCGCATCCGCGGGGTAAGTCATACACTTCCCGCTATGACCTCATCAGCCGCCCCCGCGAAAACCTCCGCATCCAATGAAGCCGGCTCGAAGAAGCCGCGCATGAATCTGCGTGACCTCACCGCCAATTCATACGTCGATGGCGTCTACAGCGTGATCAATCCGCAGCTGGGTTCGACGCGCGGCGGCAAGCCGTTCCTCAAGTGCCTGCTGCGCGACGCCACCGGCGAGATCGCCGCGCGGCAGTGGACCTTCGACGAAGCCGCGTTCGAAGACGTCTCCCGCACTGGCTTCGTCTGGATCGCCGGCCACACGCAGGTCTACAACAACCAAGTGCAGTTGATCATCGAGCAGATCAAGGGGGTTGAGGTGACGGCTGAGGAGATCACCGCGCTCCTGCCGACGACCACCAAGGACATCAACGTGATGTGGGGGGAACTGAATGCGATCATGCGCAGCCTCACCCATCCGGGAATGCAGGCGCTGGCTGACGCGTATCTGAACGATGAGAAGCTGATGTCGATGTTCCGCATCGCGCCCGCGGCGATGAGCCTGCATCATGCGTGGATCGGCGGCCTGCTGGAGCACACGCTGCAACTGCTCAAGCTCGCTGAAGCGATGCTGCCGCTGTATCCGCAGCTCAATCGCGACATCGTGCTCACCGGGCTGTTCCTGCACGACCTCGGCAAGACCGCAGAGCTTTCATGGGAGCGAGGCTTCGATTACACGCCCGACGGCAACCTCATCGGCCACATCGTGCGCGGCGCGATCTGGCTGCAGATCAAGGCGGCGAAGGCCGCGAAGGATTCGGGCAAGGACCTGCCCCCAGCTGCGCTGCGTGTGCTTCTGCACATCATCATTTCGCATCATGGCCAGCCGGAGTTCGGCGCGGCGAAGATCCCCGCGACGCCCGAAGCGATCTTCATCGCGCAGCTCGACAATCTCGACGCCAAGACGCAGATGAGCCTGACGGCGGCGAGGCCCGAGGTCCCGGCGGCGATCGACATGGGCGATTTCACCGACAAGGTCTGGGCCCTGGACACGCGAATCTACAAGCCGGACCCGCTGAAATAGGTCCATGCGCGATGCGCCCGCCGGCCTGTCGCTTCAGCCGCATGTTCGGTGAATCAAGGCGTCTTCGACGCGCTCTCAAGTCGCGCGAGCACAGCCTCCTTCATCCCACGCGCCGTTTCCGCTTCCTCCACGATCACCACGTCCGCGCCCAGCTCCCTGGCCATGCGGCTTTGGCTGGCGAACGTGATGCGCGCGGTGATGAAGATGTTCGGCTTCAAGCGCCTCGCGATCGCGCAAGCGCGCAGCGCCGATTGCTCATCCGGCATCGTCAGGACCAGCGCATCGGACTCATGGATGCCGGCGGTCTCCAGCACCTCCGGATTGGAGACATCGCCGAAGATGAACCGATGCTCGCCCGTCTCTTCCATGCGCCGATCGCGCACGCACTCGCTGTTGATCTCAACGATCGAACACCGGACGCCCCTTTCCAGCAGCGCCGCGACGACTGTGCGTCCAACCTGCCCATACCCGCCGACGATCGCACGGCGCTGGCCGGTCTGCATCGGGCGTGCATTGATGTCCGGCCCCTCGCCGAGGCCGGAGACGATCCACGGCGCGCAGCGCGCCGTGTGCCAGCGACCGCTCCAGGTTCTTCCGATGTTCACCAGGCCCGGCGTGAGGATCAGCGAAACGACGATGATGGCCGCTCCGTTCACCACGGTGACATGATCGACCACACCATCGATTTCGGCGACGCGCATTAGCACCAGTCCGAATTCGCCGCCTTGCGCAAGCGCGAATCCCACCGCGACCGAGACTGCGGGCGTTGCGCCGAAACCCCATGCGACTCCGCCGATGGCCAGAGCCTTCACTGCGGTCATCACTGCGCCGCCGATCATCACGACCCACCAGTACTCCGCCAGCGTGTGCGGATCGAGCTGCATGCCGAGGGTGGTGAAGAACACGGCCATGAACAGGTCCCGCAGCGGGGCGATCTGGCCGCTGATCTGGTGCCGGAACGGCGTCGCGGCGAGCAGGAAGCCGGCGAGAAACGCGCCCAGCTCCGGTGAGAAGCCCATCGCCTGCGTGGCGACGCCCGCACCGATCGCCGTCGCCACCGAGACGATCACCATCACCTCGCCGGTTCGCTCGCGCGCGGCTTCGCGCAGCAATCGCGGCAGGAACAGGCGGCCGAAGATGATCAGCGCGGCGATGCCTGCGACGCGCGTCGCAGCGTCGGAAGCAAAGCGCGTCCATGGCTCGCTTGCCGGAGCGTGCGGGTCGTGCGCTCCGATCGCGTCCGCCGCCCCCGCCCATCTCGCCAGCAGCGGCATCGCGGCGAGCATGGGAATCACCAGCATGTCCTGCACCACGAGAATCGCCAGGGCGAGTCGGCCCGAGTTGTGCTTGAGCTCGCCGCGCTCGGCGATCAGGCGCAGCACCAGCGCCGTTGAGGAACAGCTCAATGCCATGCACAGCGCCAGCGCCGCCGGCGCGCCGACGCCGAACGACAGGGCCAGCGGCCAGAGCGACAGCACGCTCGCAGCGGTCGAAAACGTGCCGATGAGCAGCATGCGGGCCATGCTGCGGCCAAGCGCCGAGAGATGCAGGTGCAGCCCGATTCCGAACATGAGCAGGATGATCGCGAGGCTGGAGATCGACGCGAGACTCTCGGGCGAGCGTACAAGTCGAATGGCGTTGGGCCCTGCCAGTGCTCCGGCAATGAGATAGGCGGGAATGAGGGCCAGGCGGGCACGCTGCAGGACGATCGCGACGGCCGCGGCGGTTCCCAGGATCGCCAGCACGTCGATCACGTATGTCGACGGCGCGTGTTCACCGCTCGCGAGCATGCACATGATCGTCGGCATCACGCGCATCGTACGCCGATTCGCTCATGTCTTGCGGGAGATCGGCTCAGCGATGTCAGCCATCATCGGCGGCACGCTGGCGGTCATCACCCCGATCATCGGATCCGCAACTGATTCGACTGATTCCTCCACGTTCGGCGTCCTGCCGCGCTTGAGCAGGTCGATCGACCGCCACCGGCCGGTCGCGAAGCGCAGCCACATGGTCACGCCGTACACGATGACGTACGTCGCCGACGCCATCCACGGGCCGACGGATTCGATTTGTGGAAAGAAATGCACCATGGCGTAGCCGCCGCCGACGATGAGCACCCATGAGTAGATCATGGTCATCACGCCCGGCCAGACGGTGTCTCCCGCGCCGCGCAGCGCGCCGGTGTACACAATGCCGAAGGCGTCGATGGTCTGGAACACCGCGGCGCAGATCATGAGCCTGCCGCCGATGTCGATGATGCGGGCGACTCGGGCCGGCTCGACATCGCCGCCGATGAACAACTCGACCAGCGGGCGGCGGAAGATGAAAAAGACCAACGCCCAGAACGTCATGTACCACATGGCGAGCTTGAGCGTGAGCTTCGCGCGGGCGACGGCGACATCGGGCTGGCCCGCGCCGATGTACTTGCCCACCAGGGAATTGGTGGCGACGGAGAAGCCCACGGCGGGCATGAACGAGAGGCTCATGTAGCCGAAGGCGATCGCGCACGCCGCGAGATGATCTTCGCCGAAACTGCCGACGAGAATGGTCATGAAGATCGCCCAGCAGATGAGCTCGTTGCCCCATTGCACGGCGGCGGGCCAGCCGATCTTCAGCAGGTCCTTGATGGTCTCCAGGCGCGGCCGCCACACATCGCGGGTGCCAAGTTCCTTGTGCAGCTTCGGACCGAGGAACAGGCACAGCGGAATCGACATTTCGACCGCGGACCCGCACAACGTGGCGATCGCCGCGCCGTAGATGCCCATGGGGGCGATGCCGGGGATTCCCGGCAGCCCGAACTGCGGCAGGCCCTTCTCGCCGAAGATCAGCACGAAGTCGAGCACGATGTTGACGAGGTTGCCCGAGATCGCCGCGACCGTGACGATGTGCGGCCGATGCAGGCCGAAGAAGAACTGGTTGATGCCGCGGCCGATGAGCAGGAAGATCGAACCCAGCACCATGATCTGCGCGAAACCCGTCTCCATGCGCAGGAGTTCAGCGGATTTCTCAGCTGCGCTGGGACTGATGCGCGGCAGCAGGTCGCCGAACACCCACGGCAGCGCGAACGCGTACGGCACGAGGAAGCACAACCAGATCGCCAGCCCGAGCCAGAACGCCGCCCACGCGTACTTCGGCCCGTTGCGCGGCGTGCCTGCGCCGAGGTGCTGGCTCACATAGGTGTTGACGACGGTCACGATTCCCAGCGCGAACGACAGCAGCGAGAACGACCAGATGTTGCCCGAGGTCTGCGCGGCGAGCTCGGTGGGCCCGACCCAGCCGACCATCATCTTGTCGACGAACTGCATGACGGTGTAACTGGTCATGGCGACCACCGTGGGCCAGGCGATGGTCCACACTTCGCGCAACGGGGATTGCGCGGCGTTGACCGCAGGCGAGGTTGTGACGGCGTGATCGCTCATGGCAACCGCCTTGCCGCACGCGCTTTCGCGGCGACCAAGAGGGACGCTGATTGCTCAGTCAGGCTTGTTGATACGTGGTCGTGGCCGGCCGGATGCAGCGATCCGGATGACGCCAGCCATCGACAGGGTGTGAATAGACGGCGATGGTAGGCGCGTGGCGAAGATCGGTCACATCGCGATCGAGAGAAGGTTCACGGCTGACGTGGTGTCACAAAGCTCTCATCGAGCCTTCACACAAGCCGATGGGCAGGGTCATGACGATTGGATTCTGGCGTGAATCCATTCGTTGCCGCTCTCAAGGCGTCTGGGAACGGCGATACATAGTCGCCGAATCTGCTTTAAGGCGCGCCGGTCTGATCCTCGCGCGAGCCGCCAGTCAGGCGTTCACGGGCGCGGCGCTTGGCGGCGAGCAGGCCGCTCGTGGTCTCCGATGCCGACGCCGGCGGCGCGGGCTGATCGCTCTTCGGCGAAGGAGGCGTCGTTGGCGCATCGACCTTGCGATCCAGCAGCGCATCGAGCGCGGCCGCGACGTCTTTGGCATCAGGCCCGCTCGAAGCGATCGGCTGCGCGGCTGCTTGCGTGGGGGCCTGAGTCGGGGCTTGCGTCGGCGCGATTGTTGATGTTCCGTCGCTGCGAATCACGCGCTCGGGCGGCGGCTTGATGCGGCCGGTGCCCTTCAACTTGGTCAGTCCGCTCGCTTGCGCATCGCGCTGCTGTTCCAGCTCTTCGCTCACGCGCCGCAGCGTCGCCAGCGTCTCGACGTTCCGCCGGCCGCGCAGACGGCTCGGCGTCACCTTCGCCAGTCCTGCCAGCGCGGCCCGCTGCAGCATCGGCACATCCCACGCGATGCGCCGGCACGCCACATCCAGCAGCATCAGCGCGAGCGTCCACAGCAGAATCGTCGGCCAGATCGGCAACGACGATTCGCTCCGCGGCATGTTCCTGCGGTCGAAGAGGTTCACAGCCTTGGGATTGGCGAGATCGAGTCGCCGCCCGCCCGTCGCCTCGGCGATCTCATCAAGCAGGCCGATGTTGGAGCGGTAGCGGCGGAACTCGGGGCTGGTGGACTTGCTCGCGCCGCCGATCGCCGGCGGCATGGCGCGCGAGCCCTGCCGCGGATTCAGCGCGACGATGTAATTGCCCGCAAGCGGCGCATCGACGCTGGCTTCGTAGCGTCC
>CAZCGB010000073.1:0-9296 GCA_964498045.1 uncultured Isosphaeraceae bacterium | reverse complement strand
ATCCGTTGCCACCCCGCCGTTGTACGCCCAGTACTTGCGGAAGCGGAAGAAGCGATCCGCGCTCCAGGGAATCTCATCGGCGAGCCCCCACTCCGATCCCAGCCAGCGATCCCACCACACGTATCCTTCCGCATCCTTGGGGTTGCCCGGCCCCGCATCGGTGTCGATCGGCCAGTTGAATTGGCCTTCGCGACTGTTGCGGCAGTAACTCGCCTGGCTCCAGCAGGGCTTGCCGATGCGTCCATCGCCAATCGCGTCTCGGGCGCGCCAGAAGCGGTCGTCGCTCGTGCGCTGCGGACCGACCTGCAGGGTTCGTCCCGTGCGCTTCACCGCGTCGCGGCAATCGATCGCCTGCTGCACCGTGAGGCTCAGCGGCTTCTCGCAGTACACATCCTTGCCCGCCTCCATCGCCTGAATGGCGATCCGCGTATGCCAGTGATCAGGCGTGGCGATCAGGACCGCTTCAATATCCTTGTTGTCGAGGATTTCGGCGTACTCCATGGTGCCCGTGCCGACGGAATTGGGCCCGTTTCCGCCGGCGATGGTCTTGATCGCATTGTTCAGTCGGCGTCGGTACACGTCACAGACATTGGTGATGGCGATGTTGTCCTTCTCGCGCCGGCTCATGATGTCGCCCAGGTGCGAGGAGCCCATGCCACCGCAGCCGATCACCGCGATGTTGATGCGCTCATTCGCGCCCAGCACGCGCGCCCACGACGCGGCCGGCAGGAAGTATGCGGCGGACAGGGCGGCGGATGATTGAATGAAACGGCGGCGACTGATCGGCATGCATGGCTCCTTGGGTCGATCGGGGTGCGCATCGTCGGGGAAGAAGTTCGGTGAATCAAGTGGTCAGATGCACGTCTGCAAAGAATTCCGTGCGGGCACGCCGCATGCCGCTCGCTTTCAGAATCCATTGAACACGTACGGGTTGCTTCGCCGTTCCTCGCCAATGGTCGTCGCCGGGCCGTGCCCGGGATGAATGGTCATGTCGTCAGGCAACTCCATGATCCGTTGAATGCTTCTCCGCAGGTCCCGCACGTCCGAGGTCGGGAAATCGTGCCGGCCGATCGAGCCCGCGAAGATCGCATCGCCGACGATCGCCTGCCCGGATTCATCATGAACGAAGCACACTCCGCCAGGGCTGTGGCCGGGCGTGTGCAGAACGCGCCAGTCTCCAGAGGCTCCCTCAAGTCGCAGCACCTCGCCATCGTGCAACAGCCGATCCGGTTCGCGACAGGTCGTCGGCATGCCGATCAGCGCCGAAAGGTTGAACATCGGATCGCTGCAGAACCCTGCTTCCTTCGCATGCACCGCGATCGAAAGCGTCGGCGTCTTCAGGCGTGCCAGCAGGCGATCGACCCCCGCGATGTGGTCGAGATGCGTGTGCGTGAGCAGAATCGCCTGGGGAACCAGCTGCTGTCCGATGATCCAATCAATCATTTCGTCGGGATCGATGCCGCAATCGACGATCCAGCATGGCGAACCTGGCGCCGGCGGGCCCGGCGTCACGACGAAGCAGTTCGTCTGGTACGGACCGAGCGTAAATGTGGTGATGACTGGTGCGGCGGACATGTTTCGACTGATAGTCGCACCGGCGTGAAGCCGCAAGCGGCGGCAACGGTACAATCATCGATCATGCTCATCCGCCGCCCCGAAGAACTTCCCGGCCAGCCGATGCAGATGGATGGCGTCAATGGCGTGACCATGCGCATCATGGTCGGTCGGGCCGACAACGCCCCCACCTTCGCCATGCGGCACTTCACGGTCGACCCCGGCGGCAACACGCCGCATCACAGCCACAATTACGAACACGAAGTTTACATCACCGAAGGCGAAGGACAGGTGGAGGAAAACGGCCAGTACCACACGATTCGCGCCGGCGATGTGCTCTTCGTGCCACCCAATGCTGTTCATCAGTTCAAGGCCACGGGACAAAAGCCCTTGAAGTTCCTTTGCATGGTTCCCGTCACCTTCGATTGCGGCAAGCCCACGCCGGGCTCGTAATTACTCAACTGCAAAACGCCCATGCCTCGATCGCCCGTTCCACTGCTGATCATCTACGGCCTGCTCACGCTGATGTGCGCATCGCTGATCGTCTACGGGGCGATGAACCATGAGAGCATGATCGGCGTCGGGTGCCTTGCCGCCGGTCTTGTCGGCGTCATGATCACGCTCGCGACCGCGCCGCTGGCGATTCTGCTGGCGACTCGCAGCGGACCTGGCGCTTCGGACATCGCCGAGCACCGCGCGACGCCGCTGGCGTCAACCGATCGCCTGCTGCAGCAGATCCACGAGAACACGATGCTTTCGGACAACACGAAGCGCGTGCTTTTCCGCGATCGCGAGATGGGCATGCTTCGTGCTGCGATCGAAGAGGACATCGCACGCGGCGATTACAACGCGGGGCTCACCCTGTGCGATGAGATGGCGAACCTCTTCGGCTACCGCGAAGAGGCCGAGGCCTTTCGCCAGCGCATCCAGCAGGCGGGACAGGCGTCCTTCGAAAACAAGGTTCGCGGCGCGATGGCCGAGTTCGACGGCGTGCTGGCCTCCCGTGACTGGGCGAAAGCGCATCGCGAAGCCGGACGCATCAAGCGTCTGTATCCCACGCACCCGTTGGCGCAGGACATCGATCAGCGCATCCTGCAGGCGCGGGACGAGCACAAACGCGAGCTGGAGCAGCAGTTTCTGGATGCGGTGCATCGTGAGGACGTGGAGCTCTCCATGTCGCTGCTCAAGCACCTCGATCGGTATCTCACGCGCGATGAAGCCGAGCGGCTCGGGCCCGTGGCGCAGAGCGTCGTCGTCAAGCATCGCGAACGGTTGAGCGCCCAGTTCAAACAGGCGGTGAACGACCACCGCTGGAGCGAAGCGGCCCAGGTGGGCGATCTCATCATCGCCGAGTACCCCAACACGAAAATGGCGGATGAGGTGCGCAGCATGATTGACGCTTTGCGCGTCCGCGCCAGCCAGGCCGCGGTGATGGCTCAAGGCTGAGGCCGAATGGGGCTGGCGGACCCTGTCGTCGAAAAACCTGACCATTGGCGGCCGGGCAGCCGATCTCCTAGACTGCGCCGCATGCCCGTTCTCGCTCACACAACACGGAGGTTGTGCTTCTTCTCGTACCGGGGCGCGCTTTGTGCCGCGGGCCTGGGCGTTGTCGCGCTGTTTGGCGGCTGCGATTCGCTGAACGAGGAGATGTCCGGGCTGACCACGCCGTTCAAGCAGACTTCGCCCAGTGAAGCGGCGCGAATGGCGGTCGATCCGACCGACGCCGACAAACGCAGGGAAGGCATCATCCTGCTCTCCAATGCGCCCTTCGGAGGGGTCGAGGTCTACGTCGAGTTCTATCGCGACGCGGTGAAGAACGAGCGTGAGCCCATCGTCAAGGCGGCGGCGATTCAAGCGCTTGGCCGCCATGGCAATCCGAGCGACGCCCTGCTCATCGCGCCGCTTCTCGCCAACGACAGCGAGCAGGTGCGCTGGGCCGCGGCCATCGCACTGCAGCGGCTTCACAACCCGGCAGTCGTCCCTGACCTGCTTCGCGCACTGGCCAATGAGAATGAGAAGCAGGACGTGCGCATCGCCGCCGCCACCGCGCTTGGCCAATATCCGGAGGATCGTGTGTTCCAAGGGCTTGTCGGCGCCCTGAACGCGCGCGAGCTCGCGGTCAATGAAGCCGCCGATCAGTCCCTGCACACGCTCACCGACATGGAGTTCGGCCTCGACTCCGCCCAATGGCTGGCCTGGTACGCGCAGGCGGCGAAGACCAATTCCGCATTCGCGGATCAACAGGAGTATCTGTATCCGGTGTATCAGCGGAAGCTCCACTGGTGGGAGAAGATCGCGTTCTGGAAACCGATCGTCTGGGAACAGCCCGGACTTCCGGCAGGGCTGAGCGACGACGATGCTCGCCGCACGTACGACGATTCTGACGTCCCGCCGATCCCCGGCCGTGAGACGAAGCCGACTCCTCCCGCCTCATCACAACCGGCGACGCGAAAATCGACGTACGGCGAAGGGCAGTGATCCGGATTCACGCTCGCATCGAATGATTCATCGAAAAGATGTGGGCGAGGAGCGAATCGTTCATCGCCACTCCCCTCAACACGACACAATATCGTGCCGATAACGCATGCAGCCCGATTCCGGCCTCTACGCATGCGCGCCATCATCTCTGACGGCTCATCCGTTCGCCTCGAAACCAATCACCCCGTGCCAAAGCCGGCTCCGGGTGAAGCTCTCGTGCGCCTGCGCCGCGCACTGGTTTCGCCAGTTGACGTAGCCACTGCTCGAGGCATCACCGGCTTCAAAGGCGTGATCGGCCATCAATTCGTCGGCGTCGTCGAAACCGTGCATGGCGATGCCGCCGCATCTCGTCGGCTCGTCAATCAGCGCGTCGTCGGGTCCATCATCAGTTCCTGCGGCGAATGCGACCTCTGCCGCAAGGGTCTCGGCGTGCACTGCCGCGACCGCACGCTCATGGGCGTCTGCGGGCGCGACGGCTGCTTTGCCGAGCGCTTCGCCATCAACACGAAACAACTTGTGCCAGTCCCGGCTTCCGTGGATGACGACCGGGCCGTGTTCGCCTTCGAGGTCGCTTCGGCTCTGCACGCGGCGCAGCAGCTCACCATCGCGAATCGGCCTTACATCACCATCCTTGGCGATGGCGTGCTCGCATTGATCTGCGGCCAGGTGATGTCGAAGCTCAACGCCTCGGTGCGTGTGGTGGGGACCGACGCCGACCGGCTGGATCGCTGCGCCAAATGGGGCGTGAAGCACCGACTTCTGGACGACGTCGGCCGGCGCAACGACCAGGACATCGTCATCGACTGCACGCAGTCGCCCGATGGCCTGCACGCGGCGTTGAGCCTCGTGCGCCCGCGCGGCGAGATCGTCCTCAAGTCGCTTGCCGCCCCCAACGCAGGCATCTCCCCAGACGCACAGACGATGTCGCGATCTAGCTGCAGCGCAGCATTCGACGCCATTGTCCGTCACGAGGTGGAAGTCCTTGGTTCCTTTGTCGGATCGATGAGTGAGGCTCTTACGGCACTCGTCAGCAATTCGGTGGATGTGATCAGCCTCCTCGCGAAGAGGACAATGCTTCGCGACTGCGTCTCCGCCATGACAATGCCGGGCGCGGTGCTGCTCACTTGTGACGAATGACGGCGATCTTGGACCAGGCGATTGGCGTATCGCCCTTATCGCGCCACCGCCGTGCGCACGGTCTCGACCTTGACTGGCGACTCCGTCGCTTCGCGCGACGCCTTGACCAGTTGCCCGACGAAGATCGGCAGCAGCACCACCAGCACCGCGGTGATCACGCCAGCCACGCGCGGCCAGGGATGTGGATTCGCCGTGATGGTCTCGCTCTGGGCGGTCGGCCTGTTCATGATCGGCAGCGCGACCAATCGCAGGTAATACCACGCGCTGATCGCGCTGTTTAGACCCGCGATCACCACCAGCGCGATCTGCCCGGCTTGAACGCCTGCGATGAAGAGATACAGCTTGCCCCAGAAACCCAGCAGGGGCGGCACGCCAAGCAGCGAACCGGCGGCGATCGCGATCACCGCCGCCATCGCCGGATGCTTGACGCGAAGACCCGCGAGATCCTCCATCGATTCGATTTCCTGACCCTGCCGCTCCAGGGCGACCAACACCGCGAAGGCGGCGATGTTCATCACGCCGTAGGCGAGCAGATAGAACAGCACCGCATCAATTCCCGACACGCCGCCCGTCGCCAGCGCGGGTCCGGCGATGATGCCGATGAGCATGTACCCCGAATGCGCGATGGATGAATAGGCCAGCACGCGCTTGACGCTCTTCTGCAGGATCGCCCCGATGTTGCCCAGCGTCATCGTCAGCACCGCCACCATCCACAGCGTGGTCATGATCGGCTGCGGCAGACCGTTGTACGGCTGCGGAACGCCATTTTCGTAATTGGCATGCATGTTCCAGCCGACGGTGCTGAGCAAGAGAATCAGCGCCAGGAATCCCGCGGTCTTGGGTACGAAGGCAAGGAATGCCGTGACGGGTGAAGCGGCCCCTTCGTACACGTCCGGCGCGTAGAAGTGCATGGGGGCGGCGGCGATCTTGAACGACACACCCAGCACCACGAGGATCATGCCGACAATGCCGAACCGGCTCAGGCCGTCTGGCGTCGCGGCCTGCGAAGCGAACACCGCAGCCATGTCCGAGAGGTTCATGGTTCCCGACGCGCCGTAGAGCAAGGCGAAGCCATACAGCAGGATTGCCGTCGCCATCGCACCAAGGAAGAAGTACTTGACGGCCGCCTCTTGCGCGCGGCGTGACCCGCGGCTCATCGCCACCATGATGTACGTGGGCAGACTTGTGAGCTCGAGCGCGAGAAAAAGCCAGATCAAGTCGTTCGCGGTCGATATCAGCATCAAGCCGATGAGGCTCAGAAGGAAGAACGCGTAGAATTCCCCGCGATTGGCGCGAATCGGATCGAAGCGCACGCGGCCGGCCTCGACCGCCCCTTCAAACTTGCGATCGATCATGCCGACGGTGAGCAGCGTCAAGCCGATACCCAGGGCGCAGACGATCATCTTCACATAGCGGCCAAGCATCGGCAGCAGCATGAGATGGGGATGACTGTCGATGATCTCGACACCGCGCGGACTGGCATACACATACACGCCGAGGACCATGCCCAGCCCCAGGAATGCGCAGGTGATCCACGGCAGAGTGTCGCGAACACGTCGGTTCGACGAGAGCCCCATCACAACCACGACGCACGCCCCGATGAACAGCGCAATCTCCGGCAGGACAAACCAGACCTTCGCCCCCATCGGCGTGATGGCAGTCGAGGCCTGCCCAAGCGCGAGAATTGAGGCGAAGTCAGCCATCGACGCGGCCTCCTGTCGTGCGTTGAGATGCGAGCGACGCTGTGCCCTGCTCAGAATCAATCGACGCCGACCGCAACGGCTGGTTCGTCACCAATGCCGGATACGCGGCAAGAGCCTTGTCAATCGGCTTCTCCATCGTGTCGGTCACGATCGACGGCTGGAATCCGAGAATCACGCACAGCAATGCGATGGGGACGAGCACCGCGATTTCGCGCAACGTCAGGTCGGCCGGCAATCGGCGGTCGTCGTCGGCATGACCGTGGCCTGCGGCGTGGCCATCGGGCTCCTTCAACGGTCCCCAGACGACTTTTCCGGTCATCATGAGCAGGTACATGGCGGCGACGATCATGCCGACCGCCGCTGCGGCAGCGTAGCCCGGGCCGAGCACGCCGGGCCAGGCGATGTTGTCTCGGCTGGATGTGAACGTGGCGATCAGGCAATAGAACTCGCTGACGAAGCCGTTCAGTCCCGGCAGGCCCACCGACGAGAGCACGAAAAACACCATGAAGAACGCCCAGACGGGCATGCGCCGGGCGAGCCCGCCGAGCTTGTCCATGTCGCGCGTGTGGTAGCGCTCATAGATCATGCCGATCATGAGGAACAATGCGCCGGTCGAAAGACCGTGATTGAGCATGTACAGCACGCTGCCCTGCACGCCAAGCGGATTGAGCGCAACCAGGCCAAGCACGCAGAAGCCCAGGTGGCTGACCGATGAATAGGCGACGAGCTTCTTTACGTCGGTCTGCACCCAGCAGATGAGCCCGGCATACACGATGCCGATGATCGACAGCATCGCGATGAGCGGCGCGTATTCGACGACCGCGGCGGGAACCATTGGCAGGACGAATCGATACAGTCCGTAGGTTCCCAGCTTGAGCAGCACGGCCGCGAGAATGACGGACCCTGCCGTGGGAGCCTGCGTGTGCGCCAGCGGCAACCACGTGTGCACCGGAAACAGCGGCACCTTCACGGCGAAACCCGCCATAAGCGCCAGCAACACCCACGCCTGCTCCTTCAAAGGCAGCGTGGGCGCGAAATCCGTCAACGTCTGAATATCGAACGACCAGACGCCGTTGTGAGACTGCGCGCACCGCCAGGCCACGAAGACCAGGCCGGCCAGCGCGATGAGCGAGCCGGTGAAGGTGTAGATGAAGAACTTGAACGACGCGCGCGCCCGGTCATCGCCGCCGTAGATGGCGATGAGGAAGAACATTGGCACAAGCGTGAGTTCGAAACAGACGTAAAAGAACATCAGGTCGCGCGCCAGGAACACGCCGATCATCGCGGACTCGATCACCAGCAGCCAGCCGTAGTATTCGCGCAAACGTTCGCTGATCGCGGTGAACGATGCGGCGACACACAGCGGCATGAGGATCGTGGTCAGCAGAATCAGCAGCAGCGAGACGCTGTCGGCACCCATGCTGAGGTTGATGCCCCATTCGCTCGCCACGGGAATTGAAGCCGTGAGCCCGTAGCCGCCGTCGCGCCAATGCTCGAAGCCGACGGCGGCAATGAGGTTGATCGCCATGGCGATGGACGTGAACAGCAGCGCGATCCATTTCGCCTGCTTCGCTGGTGCGAACGGGATGATCAACGCGCCGACGAGCGGCACCAGCAGAAGGAGGCTGGGCGCGAGACTCATCCGCCACCTCCGAACAGTTGCATCAGCCACGGCCGCAGATGCGGCATGATGACCATAACCAAGGCGGCGGCCAAGGCCGCGCCGCCGGCCATCGAGACCGCGTAACTCTGCAGGATGCCGTTCTGCAGTGGCTGGAACGCGCGGCCCATCGCCTTGGGAATGCGTGCCACGCCATCCACGAGCAGCCAGTCAATGACGTAGCGATCGATGAGCGCACAAATATGCCCGATGACCCATAGCGGCAGCACGACGATCGCGTGGTAGAACTCGTCGACGTACCACTTGTTCTCCATCGCCGTCGGCAGCCAGCGCGTCATCGGGTTCGCAAGGAGCGCGGCCCGAAGTCCATCGGCGGCTTTGCGGTTGAGCAGGTGCAGATACAGCGCGATGAGAATGCCCGTGATGCCGACCACGCTGGAGATGTAGTACATCACCTTGTGTGGGTCCATGCCGAGAACCGTTCCGTGCGCGCCGGCTTCGCCGCCATGGGCAGCCGCGGCGTGTCCAGGCACTCCTGCCGCAGCGGATGAATCCAGCACCATCTCTTTCACCCAGCCGCCCGCAAACGCAGCCAGAATCGCCCCCAACGCGATGATGGTGAGGACGAGATTGATGGCCAATCGCGGCGCGTGAGGTTGATCGTGGACGTGTGCGTCGCCATGCGGCGCCGGTGCGTGGTCATTGGGACCATGATCATGGCCATGCGCGTCGTCGCCGTGATGCTCGTCACCCATTTCGCAGTGCACCGGGCCGGCGCAGACGCGGAACCACACACGGAAGGT
>CAZCGB010000072.1:0-9383 GCA_964498045.1 uncultured Isosphaeraceae bacterium | reverse complement strand
GCCGATGCTTTCGAAGCCGGTGAAGACGCAGATGAAGGGGCCGCGCGTGATTCGCGTCGAGGCGCCGGAAGTGATTCCCGCACCCAAGCCCAGGCCATCTGGCCCGATGTCGCGCAGCGGCCCGCGCGCCGGTCGCGGCGTGGGCGGAACCATGGACACCGGCGGCGATCGCGGTGGCGAACGCGGCGGGGCGGGCGCGCGGCGCAACAAACGCCGCACCGCCACGGCAGGTGAGGAAGCGGCAGCCGGGCGCACCGGCCGCGCGACGCCGCTCGAACCGAGCGCCGATCGTCATTTCGACTGGCGCGAGCAGGATCTCATCGAGCGTGAGAATCGCCTCAACCGAGCCAGCGGTTTCTTCAAGGCTGCGCGGCGCGACAACATCAAGCGCGCCTCGGGCGGCGGGCATCGCGCCACCGTTCCTGCCGACGCAGGCGGCAAGGTGAAGGTCCAGGTCCCGATCAGCATCAAGGAACTCTCGGCCGCCACCGGCCTCAAAGTGAGCGACATCATCAAGAAACTCTTCCTCGCCGGAAAGCCCGTCACAGTGAATTCCATACTCGACGCCGAAACGGCCATGGAGGCGGTGCTCGACTACGGCATCGAACTCGAGATCGAGGAAATCCGAACGGCCGAGCAGAAGATCTCCGACCAGTTCCGCGAGCGCATCGCGGTCGACGAACGCCGCCGCAATCCCGTGGTGACCATTCTCGGCCACGTCGATCACGGCAAGACCAGTCTGCTCGACAAGATCCGAAACACCAACATCGCCGAAGGCGAAGCCGGCGGAATCACCCAGAGCACCCGAGCGTTCCAGACGCCGGTGCGGCAGGCTGAATCAGGGGGCGACGGCAGCCACATGGTCACGTTCATTGACACGCCCGGCCACGAGGCGTTCACCGAGATGCGCTCGCGCGGCGCGAAGGTGACCGACGTGGTCGTGCTGGTCGTCGCGGCCGACGACGGCGTCATGCCTCAAACCGTCGAATCGATCAATCATGCGAAGGCGGCGGGCGTGCCGATCGTCGTCGCGCTCAACAAGATCGACAAGCCAGAGGCTACCGACGCGAACATCCAGCGCATCCTTGGCCAGCTTGCCGGTCACGAATTGAATCCCACCGAGTGGGGTGGAACGACGGAAGTCATCCGCACCAGCGCGACCAAGGGCACGGGAATTCAGGATCTCCTGGAAGTCCTCGATTACCAGTCGCAGCTGCTTGACCTCAAGGCCGACTACGGTGGCATGGCGGAAGGCACGGTGCTCGAAGCGTCGATGGAGGAAGGCCGCGGCCCGGTGGCCAAGGTCATCGTGCAGCAGGGCACGCTGCGCAAGGGCGATTACATCTCCGTCGGCCGCGCGTTCGGGCGCGTGCGCGACATCGTGAACGATCGCGGCCAGCGCGTTGAGGAAGCCGGGCCGTCAATGCCGATCGCCCTTTCCGGCATCAACCTGCTGCCCGACGCCGGAGACAAGTTCTACACGGTCAAGAGCCTGCGCGAGGCGGAGGAATCGTCGAACGAGCGCATGGGCGTTGAGCGTCAGCTCGCTCTGGCGAAGGAGAAGATCACGCTCAGCAACGTGTTCGAGCACCTTTCCGCGGCAGGTCGTAAGGAACTTTCCCTCATCGTCAAGGCCGACGTGCAGGGTTCGCTGGAAGCGTTGCGCACCATGCTCGGCCGGATCGTCTCCGAGGAAATCCAGGTGTCGATCAAGCACTCCGCGGTCGGCGGAATCAACGAATCCGACGTCGGCCTCGCGGAAGCGTCCAAGGCGATCATCGTCGGCTTCAACGTCACCGCATCCGGCGCGGCCCGAAAGCTGGCGGAAGCGCGCGGCGTTGACATCCGCTTCTACGACGTCATTTACGACCTCACCGACGACGTCAAGGCCGCCGCCGAAGGCATGCTCGCGCCGGAACTGCGCATTGAAGTGCTCGGCCACGCCGAGGTGCGGCAGGTGTTCAAGATCTCCAAGGTCGGCGCGATCGCAGGTTGCTATGTCACCGACGGCGTCATCGAACGCAACAGCCAGATCCGCGTCACGCGGGGCGGAGTCGTGGTCGAGAAGGACCGGCGGCTGGAGCAGCTCAAACGCTTCAAGGACGACGCCAAGGAAGTCCGTTCCGGCCAGGAGTGCGGCATGAAGATCGATGGCTACGACGACATCAAGGAAGGCGACATCCTCGAGTGCTACAAGACGCGCGAGGTGGCGAGAAAACTCTAGGAAAGTCAAGAAGTCGAAACGTCAACACGTCCAAACACGTTGCGACGAATCGGCCTTTGACGTTTTGACGATTCATCCCCATGTCCCTCCGTACAGACAAGATCGCCTCCGTCGTCCGGCACGCCGTGCAGGACGTGATTTCGCGCGGCCTGGGCGATCCGCGGATTCGCGGACTGGTGTCCATCACGCGCGTGGAGGTCACGGATGACCTTGCCGAGGCGAAAGTGCATGTGTCGGTGCTTCCGGAGAAGTACGAGGAGCTGACGATGCACGGCCTGCACGATGCCGCCGGGCACATTCAGCATGCGATTGGGCCCGCCATCACGGCGCGGCGGCTTCCGCACCTGCGATTCGTGAAAGACGATTCGCTGAAGAAGCAGGCGCAGCTCGATGCGGCTCTGCGCAAGGGGAGCCCCGAGCACGATCCAACCATCGACGGTGACGCTGACACGCGCGTCATGAACAAGAAGAAGGGCACGCACACGTGAAGAATGCAGCCGTTGGAGCCAAGAAACTGTCCGCACTGCTCAAGAAGATCGGCGATGTCGACGCGCCCGCGCCGGTGACGCCGCCGGGCGATGAATCGCCGCCGGCCGAGGGCGACGCGCCAGTCCGGCACGACCCCATCGCTACGCTGGTCATGTCGTTTCTCATGTGGGAATCAACGGCGGAAAAGGCCCAGGCCGCGTACGACCGCATCCTTGAAAGCGTCGTGGACTTCAACGACCTGCGCGTGTCGATGCCGCACGAGACGGTGGAGATGATCGGGCCGCGCTATCCGCTGGCGCTCAATCGCGCGCAGCGGCTGCGGGCGTCGCTGCGGAACATCTATCTGCGCGAACACGCCGTCAGCCTGGACAAGCCAGCGGCTGCGGGCAAGCGCGATCTCAAGAAGTACATCGATTCGCTGGAAGGCATGGTGCCCTATGTCGCCAATCGCGTGCTGCTGCTGTGCTTCGACACGCACGGCATGCCGGTGGATGAGCAGTTGCGCACCGCGCTGATTGAGGCGGAGGTCGCCGACGCATCGGTGGAAGTTCCGGAACTGGCGTCGTGGCTGGCGTCGCAGATTCGCGCTGGCGACGCCGCCTCAACCCATGCGGCGCTGCAATCGTGGATGGACTCGAAGTCCGGCGGGAGCGCCGCGGGGAAGTCATCGAAGAAACCGGCGCGCAAGGCCGCAGCGCGACGCTGATCACGCGGAACAATTGTCATGAGAAAAGCACGCACGGTCGCTGCGCTTATGTTGATCGCACTCTGCTGCGCGATCAACGCCGCGTGTTCAAGCGAATCGCGGTCTGCCGCGAGCAGCGATGCGACCGCGCATGCGGCATACGGAGGATCGGCTCCAGCGCGAGCGAGTCACAAGGCGTCGTCGCCAATCCGGGTGGGCGGCACGCTTGCGGAGCGCACTGCCGCCGAGTCCGCGTCCAAGCCGCGTCCCAACAACGCGCCGCCGCCGCCCGGAATCGAACCTTCCGCGCTGGCGCAGCGAGCCGCCGATGATCCCCGGGCACGTGCGTCGTTGGATCAGGTTCTTCTTTCAATGTCGGAAGCGGCGGCCGCAGCACCAGTGAACGCCACCGAGCCCGCAGCGATTCCGTCGGATCAGCGGGCCATCGCGCTCAAGGCGTACGCCAAGGGACGGAACGCCGCGCTCGACAATCGACACCTGCAGGCCGTGACGGAATTCCAGAAGGCCCTGGCGATCGACCCCGACTCGCCGGAGCTGCTGCGGGAAGCGGCACGTTCGTACGACGCGGTGGGGAATCAACAGCGAGCCGTGGAATTGCTGGAGCGGCTCGCCAAGGTTCAACCCGATGATCCGGAAGCGCTCTTTGCGCTGGGACTTGCCGCCGCGACGAGACGCGATTTTGAAAAGGCCGCCCAGCATCTTGCGAAATTCCACACGAGCGCCGAGGCGGGCACGCACGATCCCGGGGCCGATGTCGTCGCTGATTTCACGCTGGCGACGGCGCTGCGCGAACTGGACTACGACCGAGCCTTCATCGATCTTGCCGGCAGCGTGGCCGAAGTCTCGCAGCAACTCGCGGCGGCGGCACCGGCCTCGAGGATCGCATCGGTGTATCGCCAGCGCGGAGATCTGTGGCGCAGCATCGGTGACGCCCATGCACGACTCGGCGAATGGCCGCTGGCGATCACCGCGTGGACGAACTCCGCGTCGCTACCGTCAGCCGACCCTTCCGCGCTTCAGCCCCGCATCATCTACGCCAATCTCCGGCTCGGCCGCGTGTACGCATCGCAAAGTGCTCTGCTTGAAGCGGTGCGGCTCTCGGTCGCCGGCGGCGCGGTGAACGATCGAGACGTTCGCCTGTGCGCCTATGTCGCCGAGCAGACCCAACCGCTTGAGCCGCTCGCCCGGGAAATGCTGACGATCCAGAAGGCCCATCCTGACGATGGCGCATGCGCCCGCGCGACAGCCATGCTTTTGCCCCCCGATCAGGCCATGGCGCTGTTGCGAGGATTCGTCGAACGCCGGCCGGATGATGCGCAGTCGCTCATGCAGTTGATGGCCTGGCTGTTGCGCGATGAGCCAGCCTCGGCGGCGGCGCTGACGGTTTCGCTTGTTGCGGCCAACCCTGAGCGCTGCGACGAGTACTCCGACGCGTTCGGCCAGGCTGCGCCGAGTTTTGCCGCGGCCGCAAAGGCCATGCGCGCGCAGCCGCCGACGCCTGCGCGGGCGGCGGTGTTGACGCAGGTGCTGTCGCGCGGTGGCTCGCTGGGCGAAGCATGGTCGGTCTGCCAGGATGCGCTGGCCAAGTGGCCGGACGATCGCGCGCTGAAACTCCGGCTGGTTCGGCTCGCCGCGGCGATGCAGGAACCGGCCCTGGTCGACCGGGCCGTGGGCATGTGTGCGGACATCAACGATGTGCCGGGGTTGATCATTCTGTCGCAAGCGAGGCGTTCGATGGGTCAGACGCAGGCGGCGCTGGCCCTTGCCGAGAAGGCCGTTGAGCGCGGGCCGGACGACGCTGATGCACAGGTGGAACTTGCACGGGCGCATGCCGCGATGGCGGGAGCGCTTGCGCCCGACCAGCAGACCAACGCCGCGGCACGTTCGGAAGTTGACGCGGCGATCGCCGCCGCCAACCGCGCGATTGAGCTCGATCCGCAAAACGACGGCGGCTACGAGGTTCTGGCGTTGATCTATGGCCCGGGCGGCGATCTTGCTGACTCGCAGATGTATCGCGATGCGCTGCTGCGCCTTCGTCAGGCGAATCCCAGCAGCCCGCTGTACAACCGACTCGCCGCTCAGGATTCGCTCATGCAGCGCCGGTACGATCAGGCCCTGGAACGGCTGATCAACGCGTATGACGGCGATGCCACCGACGCCGTCGCGCTCTCGTTGGCGGTCACCGCCTGGCAGCAGTCCAAGCGACTCGATGCTGCGGAAACCTGGCTGCGCGAGCGATTGGCCCAGCGGCCGGGTGATCGACTCCTGCGCGAGCAGCTGGTGCGCGTGCAGCTGCTGCGGAATGAGATTGATCAGGCGACCACTGAGCTGCAACAGCTGGTCGAGGCGGATCCCGAAGACTGGACGGCGCGACGACTGCTTGAGAACGTCTACCGCGTGGCCGGGCAGGGCGATTCAGCTCTGGAGCTCGGCGAGCAGCGCCTGCTGGCGCGGCCCGATGGCGTGCGGCGCGAACTGGAGCTGGCGGACCTGTATGCCGGCGCGGAGCTCGCGGACAAGGCACTGGCGCATTTGGAGCGCGTGCGGGAGTTCTCCAACGACGCCGCGCTCAACGACCTGATCTCAGCGATGACCGTCGCCGGTCGCGTGAAAGGCGATGAAGCGCGGCGTGACGGAGTGATCCTCGATCTCGCCAACATCGCCATCAATCGACATCCCGAGGCACCGCTTCAGGTGTACGGCTTCGCCATGAAAGCCGTCGCGCAGGATGAACAGCGCAGCGGCAAGCCAGATGATCGTTTCGATGCGCTTGTGCGCGAGGCCACGGCGAAATCGGCCGGCGCGTCGGACACGTCTTTTCGCGGCGCGCGCCTCTGGCAGGAGCTTGCGCAGGCGCTGGTGGGCGAGAATCTCTGCGAGGCCGCGGCCAGGGCGTTGCGCGTGCGCATGGCCGAGCAGCCGCCATTCGACAGCGCCGCGATGGGCGCTGTGGCAAGGATGCTGCTGGTGCTCGACGCCGAATGCGCCTACGAGGCCGGCCCCGACGACGCACAGGCCGCCAAATCGCGCGTGCAGCGGAGCATGGACACACTGCGCCTGCTGGACGAACGCAACATGCTGCAGCGCGTGTTCGACACGCCCGAGCGCATCGATCTCGCGCAGGGCATGCACGAAGCCAGCGCGCTGTACACGCTCGTCGGCGCCGACGCCGGCGCCGAAGCCCTGATGCGCGAATGCCTCGCGCTCCGCCCGGACGATGCCATGACGCTCAACAACCTCGGCTACAAGCTGCTTGAGGAGGGCCTCGCGAACGACGAAGTCATCCACATGATTGAAGAGGCGTATCGCCTTGAGCCGGATGAGAACAACATCCTCGACACCGTCGGCTGGCTGCGCTACAAGCAGGGCCGGCTTGGGGACGACGGCGAAGCGCCGGGTGCCGCCACACTCATTCAGAAGGCGGTCGATTCCTCTCCCGATCCCAGCCCTGAAGTGTTCGATCACCTTGGCGATGTGAAGTGGCGCATGGGTGACGAGGAGGGTGCGCTTGCCGCATGGAAGCGCATCGGCGCGATGCTCGATGACGGTGCGTTCCGCGAGCGGCTCGAACAGAATCTCGCGGTGCTTCAGGCGCGGCAGTGGGGGATCATCGTCATGGAAGGTTCGCGCATGTATGATCGCGAATACGCCCCGATCCTCACGCGTGCCCGAGCGAAGATCGATGCGGCATCGCGCGGTGAACAACCCAGTGTCGCGCCGCAGTGGGCGAAGTGAATTCGATTGGCTCTTCAATCCCCGGATCCCCGGGGAATTCATGTCCGGCATTCAGCACTCAGGATTTTCATCATGGCAGGTCACAGCGCGTGGAAGAACATCAAGCACAAGAAAGCCGCGAACGACGCCAAGCGCGGCAAAGTGTGGTCGAAGTGCAGCCGCGCCATCATCGTGGCGGCCCGCAACGGCGGCGGCGATCCGAAGTTCAACACCACGCTGCGCTACGCCATCGACGACGCCAAAGCCGCGAACATGCCCAAAGACACCATCGAGAAGGCGGTGAAGAAGGGCACGGGCGACCTTGAAGGCCAGCGCTACGAGACGGTGCGCTACGAGGCGTACGCGCCGGGCGGCGTGGCGATGATCGTCGACTGCCTGACCGACAACCTCAACCGCACCGCAGGTGAGATCCGCATGCTTTTCGACAAGGCGTCGGGTAACATGGCCAAGCCCGGCGCAGTGGCGTTCACGTTCGCCAGCAAGGGCGTGATTGTGATCGAGTCGAGCAAGATCAGTGAGGAGAAGGTGATGGAACTCGCGCTTGAAGCCGGCGCCGAGGATGTGGTCGCCGAAGACGGCGCATGGGAAGTGCTCACAGCGCCGGCCGAATTTCTGAAGGTGCGCGAGGCGATGGAAACGGCAGGCGTGGAACTCGCCTCGGCGGCGGTGACGATGGTCCCCCAGACAATGGTGGAATGTGAGGAAGAGCAGGCGTCGAAGGTGATGAAGCTGGTCGATGCCCTCGAAGATCACGACGATGTGCAGAAGGTGTATCACAATGCTGACATCGCCGAAGAAATCATGGCGAAGCTGGGGTGATGCCTTCGCATGCCTGTCCGCCACACCATTACGTTCACAGGCCGCGTGCAGGGGGTGGGATTCCGTGCTAGGGCGAGAGATCTCGCGGCAGGTTTCGCCGTCGTCGGGTTCGTGCGCAACGAGATTGATGGCAGCGTCCTGTGTGTTGCCGAAGGCGAGCGAACCGAACTCGAAAGCTTCCTGGGCGCGGTGAGGCAAGCGATGAACGGCTTCATACGTGATTCTCACGTTCACGAGACTCCGGCGAACGGCGAATTCACGGGCTTCGGCATTCGACGTTAGCAGCCCGACCACGATCAACTTCAGACTTGACCGCGCGACATCCACCCGCGACGCTATCGCCATGCGAACGATCTTCCTTCTCATGCTCTCGCTTCCCTTCCTCGCCGCCTGCGGCGTCACCGAACGCCGGCAACTGATGCCCGGCCGCGATCAGGAACAGGTCTGGAGCGCGATGACCGCCGTGGCCCAGACGCCCGACTATTACATGCAGAGCGAAGACGTCACCCAGCGCTGGATCGTTGTGGAGAACAACGTTTGGATCGACGACGAAACGCATCGCATGGAAGTGCAGCGCAGGCTGGAGCGGGAACTTCATCAGCCCAGGTCGCCTGTGCGACATGAGACGCGCGAGTGGAAATTCGAAATCGCGCTCGAGCAGCCCAAGCCGTCAAAGGGCGGCGAGCCGGTGATGCTGTTCCGCACGCGCAACAGCGGCGTGCCTGCGCACGCCTGGGAGGAAGCGGAGCGGTACTTCGATGAAGTCGAGAAGTTTCTCGGCCCGATGCCCCCGCCGACGGCCAGCATGCCGGCGAATTGACGCGGTCTGCACGTCATCGATCTGTCAACCAAAAAACCCGCCGCATCGCGACCAATGCGCGATGCGGCGGGATTGCTTTTCGAGCCAGACTTGGCCTATGTGTCAGCGCGCGATCAGTTTCCGCCTGAAGCCTTCTTCGCCGCCTCATCCGCGGCCTTCTTTGCAGCCGCTTCGGCGTCGGTCACAGCCTGCTTGGCCGCCTCGCTCGCAGCTTCCTTGTTCGTTTCCGTGGTTTCCTTCACGTCGATCTTGATCGGCGGGTTGTCGAGTTTGACGTCGCGCGGACCCGGCTCGTCTTTCTTCTCGCAGCCGGCGAGTCCGATCACCAAACCCATTCCCATCACCGCGATCACGCTCTTGAGATTCTTCATTCCTGTTGCTCCTGATGTGTGCTTGTCCGGCGAACGGTCACGCGCCGCACGCCGATGTTCGCCGCGATTCCGCGCTTTTCAGCCACTTCAGCGTACCCGCGATTCGCCCGCGATGCAGCCAGTCATCTTGCGGTTTGGCGGCTTTCGATACACTTGCAGCATAACGCATGCGTGGCCGCGATTCGCAAGGAGGCGAAGATCGATGGTTCTTGCTTCGGT
>CAZCGB010000071.1:0-9434 GCA_964498045.1 uncultured Isosphaeraceae bacterium | reverse complement strand
CGCCTCACACGCGCTGCCGCACGCGCGGGCCGTCGCCATCGAGTCCGACCGCGAGTTCGGCCTGAGCGTCCTGCAGCGACTCGATGCCGAGCTCAAGCATCGCGGCAACACGTTCCGCGATCTCGGCGTGCAGGACGTCGCGGGCTTCCGCCGCGCCAAGCCCGAGACGCCCATGCCGCGCATCATGCTCATCGTCGATGAGTTCCAGGAGCTCTTCACCGAAGACGACAAGCTCGCGCAGGACGCCTCGCTGCTGATGGATCGCCTCGTGCGCCAGGGCCGCGCCTTCGGCATGCACGTCTTGCTCGGTTCGCAGACTCTCGGCGGCGCGTACTCGCTGGCGCGCAGCACCATCGGCCAGATGGGCGTGCGCATCGCGCTGCAGTGCAGCGAAGCCGACTCCTATCTCATCCTCAGCGACGACAACGCCGCGGCACGTCTGCTCTCGCGCCCGGGCGAAGCCATCTACAACGACGCCAGCGGCATGGTCGAAGGCAACAACCCCTTCCAGATCTGCTGGCTGCCCGATGAGAAACGCGACATCTATCTCGATCGCGTCACCGAGATGGTCAAGACGCGGAAGTGGACGCGATCCGAGCCGCAGATCGTCTTTGAAGGCAACGTGCCCGCCGACCTCGCTCGCAATCACCTGCTCAGCGATCTGCTCTCGCGCGACACCTGGCCGACAGGCAAGCCCGGCGCGTCCGCCAGCGCGTGGCTGGGCGAGGCCATCGCCATCAAGGACCCCACCGCCGCCACATTCCGCCGCCAGTCCGGCGCGAACCTCATCATCGCAGGCCAGCGCGATGACGCCGCGCTGGCGATGATGGCGACCTCCATCATCTCGCTCGCCGCGCAGCACTCCCCCGGCGAAGGCCCCGGCTCCGCCACGCTGTATGTCTTCGACGGCACTCCCGCCGACGCGCCCGGCGCGGGATACCTCGGCTCGGTGGCATCGATGCTGCCGCACAACGTCAACGTCGTGCAATGGCGCGATGTCGCCTCATCCATCAACCAGATCGCCGTCGAGCTGCAGCGCAGGCAGGATGAGAACATCCACGACGCTCCCGCCATCTATCTTTTCATCCATGCGCTGCAGCGCTATCGCATGTTGCGCCAGGAAGAGGACTTCGGCTACTCGATGTCCAGCGATCCCGACGCACCACCACGGCCGGAGAAGCAGTTTTCGAACATCCTGCGAGAAGGCCCGACGCACGGCATCCACACGCTCGCCTGGTGCGACACGGTGAACAATCTCCCGCGCTCGCTCGACCGCCAGGGCCTGCGCGAGTTCGAGATCCGCGTGCTCTTTCAGATGGGAGCCGCCGACTCCAGCAACCTCGTCGATTCGCCGCTGGCGGCCAAGCTCGGCCTGCACCGGGCCTTGTTTTTCAGCGAGGAGCTCGGCACGCTCGAAAAGTTCCGCCCCTACGCCACGCCCGACGAACAGTGGCTCAAGCAGGCGCTGGAGAAGATGCGCAAGCGCGGCGTGGAGTGATCATCGTGCGCTGCAAGACCTGTCACTACTCGCTTGAGAACCTCACCGGCCCCCCGCATCGCTGCCCGGAGTGCGGCAACGCCTTCGATCCGCACGATCCGAACACCTCCGAGACTCCCGGCGAAGCGAATCGCTGAATCGTTCGCACGTCCGGAGGTTCAACATCAACGTGGGCCGAGATGCGGGGAGGATCGCAAAACGCCGCAAGCCCCGGTTTGGCCGGGGCTTGCGGACGACAAGACACTGGAGAAAGGACTGGATCAACACCGTGACGGCGTTCGCTTCGATCGCGAACGGTCATCACCGTTGAGGTCACGCGCGGCGACGGCGGCTGCCGACGACGCCGGCCAGGCCGAGCAGCGCGAGCGCGCCTGGCGCGGGCACTGCCTGCGCCAGCACGAGGTTGTCAACGGTCGGCCAGAGGAAGCCGGTGGTGGGCTGCACGCTGGTCACGGTGAGGGAGACGAGGGTGCCGTCGGTGACGAAGCCGCGGAAGCTGGAGGTGGTGGCGCCGATGATCGTCTGGATGCTCGATCCGCTGGAATCGACGGCCGTCACGGTGATGTCGCCGGCTGCGAACGCGCCGGCAATGTCGCTGTCAAAGAAGTTGCCGCCGACGCCCACCACGCCTGCGCTGAAGTTGTTGAAAACGATCGAGTCGGTGGCGGTGTTGGTGGAGAGCCAGGGGTTGCCCGTGGTTCCCGCGCCGTAGAAGTTGTTGTTCGGCGTGGTGATGGCGGTGTAGGAGTGCGGACCGGCGGTGCGGTTGAGCGGGCCGGCGGTCGGGCCGGAGATGCTGAAGCCGGTGAACGTGTCGGTGCCCTGGTTGGTGGTGGCCGCGTTGAACGAGGCCAGCGAGGTGTAGACGGTGATGGCGGCGTCAGCGCCGCTGGCGAAGGCCGCGGCGGCGGCGACGGCGACGAGGGCGGTGGTTCGAGCTGTGAATGAAGACACGAGAGAGATTCCCTTCTATGGAGAGGCGAGACGCATGCGAGCGACATGGTCGCGACGAAAGAGTCTGCACACGGCGACATTCGTGGGCGTGTGCAGGAAATCGGCCGCAGGACCAGTGAAGGTTCCCGGGACGTCTTCCTCTCGCGCGGTTACATGAACCGATCGCGGCGCCGAGAATCGACGCGCTCTCTTCTCGCACGCTCTCTCTTCTGGAATCGGGACGACGGTCGCCGCTTCTCATTCGGCAACAGTCGCAATCAGCCTGTCCGACGTGGGACGATCGACTCAACACATATGGACGCATGTGCGAGTGGATTGTTCCGGCGCGGCTGCTGGCTGAACACATGCATCGTACCGAATGCCAATGGCGGGGCAAGTGGCATTACCGGATGAACGAATGATTCTTCGCCCGAATGTCAAACTGGGGCAGCTACATGCACATCACGTCAAACGTTACGGCATGAGTGCGGAGAACAAGGCCAGCGCGAGCAGTGCGCGGGGCTTGTCTGATGGAACGCCTTGAACAACGGACGGTGTGTCGTGCGAATCAGTTGGCGGACGGGGCGCGCGGGTGCAGGGCCGGAATCACCGCAACAGGTGATGGAGCGGATTTGCCGAGGTGGACATAGTTGTGTCCCCCATTTGTTTGTCCGTTCCGTCACGCCTTCCACCCGTCTCCATCGGCCCGCCCTCCACGGCTGACCGTCACGGCGGCACGACGCGGGACCTGAACGGATCATCGGGGAGACCCCGGGGAGTATGTGATGTGTTGTGTTCGCGCCAGACGAGAGGCTGGAGTCGAGACAGGATGAGCTTGTCCGCGTTCGAGGATGAGTACGTGACAGTCTGAGGCGAGAGTGCGCAGGGCCCTGCGATGCTTGACCGCCGAACCGGAGCCAGGAAGGTGTGTTCCATGCCGATCGCATCGACCGCTTCGGTGTTCAGCCCCGGCTGCTCGGCTTCCGCCAGCAGCCGGGGCTTTCTTTTGAAACGCCGAGACGAAAAAAAGAAAAGAGCCCGCGCTTGCGCGCGGGCTCTTTGATTTGGTGGGCGTGCCGGGGTTTGGGATGGTTTATTTCGCGGGCAGGATGTAGCCGTTGACGACGAAGCCTTTGTCGGTGGAGCGCATCTGCCAGACGGCGGGGCCGACGTACTGCTTGAGGAACTCGGCGTCGATCTGCTGCGAGACGTTGCCGAGCTCGGCCATCTGCTTTTCCATTTCAGCTGCCATGTCGGGATCGAACTCCTTCGCTTCGGCGATGGCCTGCTTCATGGATTCCTGCTGGGCCTTCATTGCGGCTTCGATGGTGGCGACGAGGTCGGAGTAGCCCCAGGCGACGACGGGGTCGTTGCCCAGCGAGCCGACGGCCTTCTGGAAGGTCTCGTCCTTGCCGAGGTTGGCTGCGTCTGCTGCGCCGGTGGAACGAAGCGCCTGTTCGACGCCGGGCGTTCCGCCCACGAAGACGTATCCGCCGCCGATGCCGATGGAAAGCGGGCCTGAGCCAAGACCACCGATGGGCATCATGTCGCCCATGCCTTCCTTCATGGTGTAGATGCGCTGGCCGAGGAAGTCGCGTGACTCGAGTCCGGCTTGCGCAGCGACCGCTGCGAAGCCGTTCTCAAAGCCTTGCGGGTCCTTGCACTCGAGCGCGGTGACGCCGGAGTCCTTTCCGCTGGCGACGATGACCTTTGAGCCGAGCGCGTTGAAGATGGGCGTGGCCATGGGTTCGATCTGGGCCAGTGCTTCGGCGCCCTGGGCAGCGAGCATGGGATTGGAATTGACCACGGCCTTCATCACGCCCATGAGGCCGGAGAAGTCGAAGTTGGCGGTCATGTACGAGGTGGAGTCGGCGCCGACGAAGCCGGGGATCTCGCCGCGCGGCGCGGGCTTGTTGAGCAGATCGGTGAGGCCCTTCTTGCCGTTGGGCATGTAGATGCCGACGGTCTGCTCGACCATGGCGGAGCCGGTGTCGAAGCGCATGCCGCCTGCGTAGCCGGCCACTTCGCCGGTGAGGGTGCGGAGGGTGGGGCGGAGCATCATCATCATCTGGCCGCCTTCGCCCATGAGGTCCATGACATCGCGCGTGAGCATGACGGCGTAGGCATCGTTCTCGCCGCCGAGTTGTGCGACTGTGTTCTGGAAATCCTCGCGAGCAGCGAATTTCCCTGCTGCGCCTGCGTCGCCCTTGCCATCGATGGCGTCGAGGGCGTCGGTGAGGGCGGTCATGTCGCTGCAGACGATGAGCGTGTTGCCATCGCGCACGTAGTTCATCTTGGTGATGCCCTTGACGGCATCAGCGGGATTGGGAAGAGGCAGGCCCATTCCGCCGCCTTCGTCTTCCTCCTCCTTGGGCTGCATCTTGGAGAGGTCGATGACGAGGACTTCGCGGCTGCCGACGTCTTTGGCTTCGTATTCGAGCTCGCCGTCCTTGACGCCCTTATCGAGCGCGGCGCGGACGAGTTTGTCGGTCTTGTCGGCGGCGTCGCCGTAGTCTGCGAAGGCGAGGAGGGACATCTCCGGCGTGCCAAGGTCGGGATCGGGTACGGTGAACAGCGCGAGGCCGGATGCGCCGCTCGGACACACGAGGGAATCCTCATCGACACCCAGTTCCTGCAGGGCCTTTTTCATGGCCTCATCGAGTTCTTTCATGGAGTCGGCGCGGAGCGCCTTCATCTTGTCACTCTGCCACATGCTCCACAAGCCGGTCTTCTTCACATTGTCCATCGCCTGCTGGGTGTTCTTGGCGCCGACGACAAGGACGCTGTTCTCCGGCGCGATCTTCTCGATCGGCGGCACCTCGGCTAAGAGCGACGTCGAGGCGATGAACATGCACAAGGAAGCGGGAACGTAAGCGAAACGGTTGATCACGAGATGGGTCCTGGTTGGAGTCAGTTGGCGAGCAGCGCGCGGCCGTCGCTGAGGAATGCGAGTTTCGGAGTGCGAACAGTCGGAAATGTAACGATGAGGCGGCGGCCGCAGTGCTTACTTCGGCGGCTGCTGGGCGGTGCCGTCTTTCAGCTGCGGCGGATTGTCGAAGTTCCGGCGCGGCGGAGGCTTGTGATAGTTATACCCCGAGTTGGGGTTATCCTTGTCGAAGGTGAACGCTTCGCGATTGCGGATGAAATCCTTGACATACCGTGCGGGGATGGCGAAGCCGAGCGCTTCGCCGCCAAGGATGCCCATGTTGGTGATGCCGATGACTTCGCCCTGCGTGTTGAACAGCGGCCCGCCGGAGTTGCCGGGATTGATGGCGGCGTCGGTCTGAATATAGGAGAGTCCGTCGAAGGAGCGCTGCGTGGTGGAGATGACGCCCTGGCTGAGGGTGCGTTCCAGGCCGAGCGGGTTGCCGATGGCGAAGACGGTCTGGCCGATGTCAAGCTGCTCATCGAATTCCAGAGGCGCGAAGGTGAACTTGTCGCCGTCGGGGTGCTTGATCTTGAGCAATGCGAGATCGATGTGGTTGTTCACCGCGATGATCTCGATGTCTTCGATGATGATGCGCTTGAGCGTGCCGTCTTTCTGCGGCAGCCAGACTGTGGCGCGCAGGTTGGTTTCGCCCTGCACGACGTGCGCGTTGGTGATGGCGTAGCCGTCCTCATTGATGATGACGCCAGACCCCAGCCCCGAAGGCGTGGAGACCTTGATGACCGCCGGGCCGATGCGCTTGGCCTGCTCCTTGGGCGGCAGTTCGCGCAGCTTCGTGGCGGTGTGATAGAGCGAATCGCTCTGCACGACAGCGGTTTCCTTCACCTCCGCCATCTCGACGCCGTCAACGTCGTCCATGCTGAACTCGAGGACGTTGGGGCCGACATCGAGCCAGATGGTCTTTTCGGTCTGCTTGAGGATCTTGCCTTCAAGCTTCGCGCCGCTCTTGAGCTTGATGGTGTCGGCGTCCGCTGCGTGAACGATCGACGCTGCGGAGGCGAGGGCGACCGCGAGGGATGCGAGTCTACGGAAACGGTGATTCATGGAATCCTCAAAGTGCGAGCCGCGACGTGAGCTGAACCCTTGAACAGGCCGGCCAGTATAGGATGCCAGCCAACCGGGCCACAATTGGCCGGGCATTCGGTGTTTTCCATCGTCCTGTTACGGAGTCGCACATGCGTTGTTTCGTCCGTTTCGCGCCCGCTTTCGCAATTGTCGCCACAGCGTCATTCGTTTCATCCGGCCCGGCGCTTGGGCAGACCGACGACGCGAACCTCGCTGACTTCTTCGGCTTCGGCGGGCTCGAGGTCGTCAAGATCGACAACGGCGCTGGTCCGGTCTACGTGGCCGATATGAACGGCGACGGACTGCAGGACCTTATCGCCGTGAACAACCGCGCCAGTCGCATTGAGATTCACTATCAGAAGAAGAACGCCAGCCCGGATGACGAACCGCGAGCCGCTTCCCGCACGAACGAATTTCCTGAGCATTGGCGCTTCCGGCGCGAATTCGTCTCGGTTACGCACCAGGTTGATGCTCTGCTTCCCTACGACTTCAACGGCGATGGCATGATGGACCTCATCTACGCCGGCACGCCCGCGGAGATCGTGTTCCTCAAGCAGTCGGCGCCGGGCGTGTTCAGCGTCTCGCGCAAGCACAGCGTGAAGGGGCTGGAAGCCAACCGCAATGCGCTGTACGTCGCTGACCTTGTGGAGGATGGCGCGCCGGAACTCATCAGCCTCGTCAGCGGCAAGATCGCCATCTGGCCGCTCAACGGCGACAACATCAAGCAGCCATTGATGCTCGCCGCCGGCGCGCCGATGGTCGCGCTCAAGGTCGAGGACTTCAACGGCGACAAGCTGCTCGACATCGCCGGCGTGATTCCCGAAGACCCGGCGCCTGTCCGACTCTGGCTGGGTTCAAATGAGAACGGTCGCGGCAACCTCGGCGCACAGGTGCGCTTCGAGATGCCCGCGCTCCGCGAGTTCGAGAGCGTGCGCCTGCCGGGCAAGACCGCCGCTGACCTCGCCACCATCGAACGCCAGGCCAAGCGCGTCGTGCTGTATGAAGTCGCGGAAGAGCCCGTTGAATCCAGCGGCGACCGTGACGCCGCCATCGCGGTGTATTCCTTCACCGACGCCGGCAACAAGAAGCGGGACTGTGAGATCATCGACATCGATGGCGACGGCCTCGTCGATCTGCTTGCCACCGACACCGAGTCCAATTCGCTGGTGGTCTATCGTCAGGCCAAGGGCAAGGGCCTGCAGCCGGGCGAGCGGTATCCGAGCCTTTCGGACATCAACTTCATCGCCGCTGGAAACGTGGACGATGATGCGTTCGCCGAGATCTTCGTGCTCTCGGAAAAGGAAGGCGTGGTCGGCCGCTGTGATGCGGGAACCGATGGCATTCCGTTCCCCAGCCCGCTGAACATTCCCGACGGCAACACGCCGGTTGCGATGAACCTGGTGCAGCTTGAGCACGGCCCGCACGTGGCGGTCGTCGCCAAGAGCGGCCGCGACTATGTGCTGTACCTCATCGACATGAAGGGCGAGCGCGAGACGATCTCGCTCGGCTCGCAGAGCCGCAACCCTGACACCATCCTTGCTCTTGACGCGGATCAGGACGGCAAGACCGACCTGCTGCTGCTCACGCGCGACAAGCCCATGACCATGCTCAAGGCCGAGGCCGACGGCAAGTTCAAGCTGATGGAGTCCAAAGACATGGGCCAGTTCGGCCTGGTGCAGGCGGCGAACTCCGTCAACACCGCGGTGATCGACAGTGACGGCAACGGCAAGCCGGAGCTGCTCATCGCCGACAAGAATTACGTCCGTGCGCTTCGCTACGACACCAATCCAGCGGCCGGCGTCAGCCCCGGCTGGCAGGTGGTGCGGCAGATCAACGCCAACGATCCTGCCAGCAAGCTCGTCAGCGTTGCGCTGCTTGGCGATCGCATCGTCGCCGCAGACAAGGACAACGGCCGGCTGCTGGTGATGGCGAAGACCGAACAGAAGGCCGCGAAGGAAGGCGACGCCGCCCCGCCACCCGCATGGCAGCAGGTCGAATCCCTGAAGGTCCGCGGCTTCCCGTTCAACGCGATCTACGCGGGTTCGTTCACCGGCGACGGTCAGGAGAACATCCTCGCCATCGGCGATGACGGCTTCGCCATCGTCCGCCTCGGCGGCGAACGCGTCAGCCTCAAGCAGGTCGCGGCATGGCGCAGCGATGAGGAGCGGCGCTTCGAGCATGAGCTCACCGCGGGCGACCTCAACTCCGACGGCTTCACCGACATCGTCGCGCTTGATGCGGGCGAACAGATGTGCGAACTGCTCACCATCTCCGAAGCCGAGCGTCTGCTTTACGCCACGGCGTTCAAGGTGTACGAGTCGAAACTGTTCTCGGGAGGCGAACCGCGCGAATACGAGCCGAGCGACGCGATCATCGCTGACATCACCGGCGACGGCGCGAACGACCTGATCCTGCTCAGCCAGGATCGAGTGCTGATCTATCCGCAAATGACCAAGACCAACGCCGCGGCGAATCCGCCAGCGGCCGGCGCCGCGCCGGCGACCGGCGACAAGTCCGCCATGCCCCCACCATCTGCGAACACCGCGTCGGGCGCGAAGAAAAAGCCGTGACGCGCCGTAACTTGAAGTGATCGCCATCAAAGCCCAGGGATTCCATCCCTGGGTTTTTTGTTGCGCGCCGCACCCTCGCAGTAACATGGTCGGCATGGGCCAGCCGTCAATCGTCCCGCGCCGGACTGCGATCATCGCCACGGTATTGCTGGCGCTGTTCACACTGCTGGCGGCTGCGGCGAACGTGCCGTGGGCGCTGACGCGGATGCGCTCGCGCGACGACATTGTGAGAGTGCCAGCCGTCATCCTCGAGTCGCCTGACATTCCACATGATTGGCCAACCCGCCCTCCGCACCCCTTGCGATGGCCCAAGCCCGAGTCGTGGGAGCAAGGCGAACTGTTCGGCTGCCGCACGTACTTGGCCGGCGCGAGTGGCATTGATCCGGCTAAGAACGGATTCTCCATGGAAGTGCAGCACCTC
>CAZCGB010000070.1:0-9436 GCA_964498045.1 uncultured Isosphaeraceae bacterium | reverse complement strand
TCCATTGCAATGGGTGCGCTGGCCATCTCGCAGATCATCGGGGAAACGGCATTCGGCAAGGCGTTGCTGCTGGAATCCTTCCACATTGATCTCAACGTCATCGCGGCCGTGCTGACCCTGATCGGCTACTCATTGAACGATACCATTGTCGTGCTGGACCGAATTCGCGAGAACCGCGGAAAGCGCATGTTCGCCACTGCGGAGATCGTCAACGCCTCCATCAACCAGACGTTCAGCCGGACAACGCTGACCTCGTTGACAATGCTCATCTCTTTGATCATTCTGTACGTGTACGGCGGTACCGGCATTCGGCCGTTTGCATTCTGCATGCTCATCGGCATGTTCGTTGGAACCTATTCGTCGATTGCGATTGCGGCTCCACTTGTGTTCAAGGGCCACGACGCCGATGATCGGCACGCCGAACTTCCGATGGTTCCCGCGGCTGCCGCCGCCTAAGGCTTGGAGTCAGGAGTGCCTTTCACGTTGAATTGATCGCACGCACAAGGATGTTGATTTCGCAAAAGGATTTGCACCATGACCACGGGCACAAAGGTTTTCCTCGCGCTGTTTGCGCTTATCGTCGGCGTGTTGGTCGTGTACTACGGAATTGCCGCTCCGGGGAGCAATCCGCCGGGTGCTGGAACCGTCGCCGTGGGGGGCCCGGGTGACAACAAGGCGCGCGAACCGAATCTCAATGCCGCCACGCCAGGGCCCAAGCCGTCAACAGAGCGACGGACGTCACCCCCGCCGCGCGATCCGGCCCCGACCGCGCCCCAGGTGGTGCAGAATCCTGCCGCGACAATGCCGGCCAGCGCCACAGGCAACGGCGGTCTGCTCTCGGAAGGATTGCGCGAGGCGACGGGTGCGCGCGGAGCCAAGGACGGATTGCAGGTGCAGCCGGGCGGTGACCAATCGCCCACCGTTCAGAATCCATACCTGCCGCTCATCGGGCTCAACAGTGGCAACCTGAAATCGCCCGGCGACGAAGGGGCCAAGGGCGATGTCGAGCCGGTGCCGCAAAATCCCCGGCCGCAGCAACCGCAGGTGAAGCCGGTTCCCGATGCGCAGGTCGGATCGAATCCAGCGCCGGCGACAAGGCCCGCGCATGCTGAACCACAACCAATGGAGCCGATGCCCGAACGCAACCCGGCCCCTGCGCCACCGCCATCCAAGCCTGTTGCTGCTGCGCCGATCCGCACCGCGTATGTCATCGCGCAGGGGGACACGTTCGTTTCGATCGCCGAGCAATGGTTCGGCGACGCGAACAAGTGGAGCCTGATCGCGAGGGAGAATCCCACGGTCGATCCGCAGAAACTCAAGATCGGACAGAAGATCTTTCTTCCGCCCAAGGAGGCGGCGATCGCGTCAGTGACGCCGGAGCCCGTCGTGGAGGCCGGTGAGACAATCTACCTGGTGCAATCGGGCGACACGCTCATCGCCATCGCGCGAGACCAGCTCGGCGACGGCGCGCGATGGGAATCAATCTACGACCTGAACAAGGCGACCATTGGCCCCGATTCCGCCGCGCTCAAAGTCGGAATGAAGATCAAGTTGCCGAAGAAGTGATGGACGCGTAACGGACGTCTTCGCGCAGGTGCGCCAGGTCGAGCCCGCCGATCACCATGCTTGTGACGTGGGGATTGGCCAGTACGAACGCGATCGCCTCGCGCGCGGGCAATCTGCCCGACGCCAATCCCTTTTTCACGATGACGCCCAGGCCGCGTCGTCCGGCCTCGGCAATCACGTCTTCGTGCGATCGGTCTTCGAGGTGGTACTCGACCATGATCGCGTCCGCCCAGGCGAAGGCCGCCCGCGCGCCGCTGGCGGTCTTGCCTGAGAATCCAATACGACGCGCATCTCCGCGCGACTTGGCGTCCCGCAGAGTCGTGACGACGTCGGTTTCATCGAGCACATGCTGGTCGTTTCCGTCGGAATGCACAAAGACCAGGTCCAGCGAGTCTCTTCCCAGCCTCGACCGGCTCTGCGCCAGGCTCTCCCGCACGGCGCGTTCGGTGTAATCGAACCGCGATGCGCCGTCGACAAAGGTTTCGCCAACTTTGGTGGAAATCACCACATCCTCGCGCGAGGCGAGTGCGCGGCCGACGCGCTCCTCGCTCAATCCATACGCCGGCGCGGTGTCCACGTAGCGCACGCCGAGTTCATTGACGACCGCGTGCAGCAAGCGATCGGACTGCTGGTCAGTGGGGAGGTCGTAGCCATGGGCATACTTGATGCCGACGTTGCGGCCGACCTTGAACGCGCCGAATCCGATCGGCGTCAGCAGCAGGTCCGTCGCGCCCAATCGGCGAGGTTCTAATCGAATCGCGTCCAATTCGTCATTGTTTCCCATGGCGGCAGTGCGACGACAGGCCGTGGCCAGTCATGTGGCGATCGTACATCCGATTCATCAAGCCGGCCCGCCTTCTGCGAGTTCATCAACAAGAGGATCTCCGCGGCCAGCCTGGGCGCCAGCGCGAGCTTCGTCGGCCAAGCGGTGATCACGTTGTCGTCGCGCGTGACTGAAATGTCGCTCGGCCGTGCGCCTGCGTTTGACGCCTCGGCGCGATCGACTCGATATGTCGACCATTCCACGCCGCGCAGGTCCAATCCGGGCAGCACCGCCGCGAGCTCGTCGCGGACATGCCGGATCAATGTCATTTCGTCCATTTCGACGCCGCGCTCGGCGACCTGCCCGCCGATCTGCCAGACCGGCCGGTCGGAGAAGTCACGGGTGGAGGTGATCGTCACGCGGGTCGTAGCGCCGTCAGTGCAATGTCCGTTGAGCGGCGCAAGGCGGGAACCTCGCAGCATGACCATGTGCAGCGGTCGGCGCTGCATGATTGGGGTTGAATACCCGCACGATTCGCGAAGGGCTGCGTTTCCTGCGCCGGCGGTCAAGACGACTTCGCGCGGCCGCAGATCAAGTGGTTCGCCTGTGTCGGGATTGATGAGGCGAACACGATCGATGTCGCCCGAGGCTTGGTCGGAGCCCGACGCACGCGAGAATTCCAGCCCATGTTGTGCATCGATTTTCATGATTCGCGAGCGGTGCTGCTCGCCGAGATCGGTGATGAAGCTCCATGGTTCGATGACCTGCTCATCCAATCTGGCCACGATTCCTGGACATCGGCTGAGAATGGGCGGCCGCTCATGATCTGACAGCCGGTACGGAGTCACGCGCAGGCCGGCTCTCGCGCCCATCATGCCCAACCGCGACTTCAGCGACGACGTCTGCCACAGCATGCAATGGTGCGACCGCATGCGCGTCGCCGAGAGGTTGGGCTTGGACTCTCCCGCCAGGCATTTTCGCCAGATGAGCGGCATCTCCGCGATCGCCTTTGCAGACGATGAGAGAAGCCCGCCCAGCGTGTATTTCAGTCCGCCATGAATGATTCCCTGGGATGCCACCGTCTGACCCGATCCGAGGTCGTGTGCTTCGAGCAAAAGGCAACGCTGTCCTGCACGGACAAGTTCGTCCAGCGTCCACAGTCCGGCCGCGCCCCCCCCGAATATCACGCAATCAAGTTCCATCGCGTCCGACATGGACACCTCTTCTCACATGCTCGCGGAGGCGAGTCAATGATGATATCCTCGCACGCAAGCAGGCACTCGGCAGAAGGCACGAGGCATGCACGCACGGGCGCATCACACGCCTGTTGCCTTTTTGAATTCCCTCAGAGTGCTTCATGCCTGTCACCACAGCTCCGCACAAAGTCGTTCTCATTCCCGGCGATGGCATCGGTCCAGAAGTGACCGACGCGATGTGCCGCATTCTCACCGCGGCCGGGGCAGAGATTCAGTGGATTGAGCGATACGCCGGCGTGGCGGCACTTGAGCGCGGCGGCGACACTGTCCTGCCCGCCGACACCATGAACTCGATTCTTGAGCATGGAGTAGCCATCAAGGGACCGTGCACCACGCCCATCGGCGGCGGCTTCGCATCCATCAACGTCGCGTTGCGCAAGAAGCTGAATCTTTACGGTGCGGTGCGACCAGTTCGGTCGCTGAAAGGCGTGCCGACGCGGTATGAGGATGTCGATCTCATCGTCATCCGCGAGAACACCGAAGGCCTGTATTCCGGCATCGAGAACATCATCACCCCGGGCGTGGTCACGTCACTGAAGGTCGCGACGGAAGAGGCTTGCCGGCGGATCGCGCGATTCGCGTTCAACTACGCGATCAGCCGCAAACGCAAGAAGGTCACGGTCTTTCACAAAGCCAACATCATGAAATTGTCGGATGGCCTGTTCATCCGATGTTCGAAGGAAGAGCACGAGAAGTCGTTTGCCTCCCAGATCGCCTACGAGGAGATCATCATCGACGCCGCGTGCATGCGCATCGTGCAGAACCCGGCGCATTTCGACGTCATCCTCTGCGAGAACCTCTACGGCGATCTGATGTCCGACCTGTGCGCCGGGCTGGTGGGGGGGTTGGGTGTGACCCCCGGCGCGAACTTCGGCGACCAGCACGCCCTGTTCGAGGCGGTGCATGGATCCGCGCCGGACATCGCCGGCCAGAACAAGGCCAATCCGCTGGCCATCGTCATGAGCGCGGTGATGATGCTGCGCCACCTGGCGACGACGCGAAGTGATCAGAAGTGCGCCGCTGTGGCCGATCGCATACGCAACGCGTATGACGCGTGCCTCGTCGCCGGTGAGAAAACCAGAGATTTGGGCGGTCAGCTTGGCACACGCGCGTTTGCCGACGCCGTCATTGCGCGCATGATGTGAATCACGGCGTACCATGCGTGGGTGATTCATGATTGGACCATTCTCGGCGCTGAGAGGCAGCCGATCGTGGGCAACACGCACGTGCCGAACGGGATTGCGCGCGGAACGATCGTCATTGCGCACGGCTTCAAGGGGTACAAGGACTACGGCTTTCTCCCAAGCTTGGCGCATGCGTGCGCGGAAGCGGGGCTTGTTGCGCACCGATTCAACTTCAGTCACAGCGGGATGACGAACAATCTCGCCACGTTTGAACGACCTGATTTGTTCGAACGTGATACATGGCGAAAGCAGGTGTTCGATCTTCGGTCTGTGCACGCCGCGGTTACAAGCGGCGAACTTCCCGGAGCGGTCCTGCCGTTGTTCGTACTTGGTCATTCGAGAGGCGGCGTGACCGCGATCCTGGCCACAGGCGATTTAACATATCTCAACAGGCCTTTGAATGGTTGCGGCTCGGAATGGGCCGGCGTCATCACATTGGCGGCTCCCGCGACTTGCAATTCACTGACGCCGAACCTGCAACGCGCATTGTTGGACGCGGGTTGGATCGAGTCGCCATCGTCACGCACGGGTCAGCGACTTCGGGTTGGTCGCGCTTGGCTGCAGGAGCAGGTCGACGATCCATCCGGACACGACGTGCTTGCCCATGCCGCGCGCATGTCATGTCCGATTCTTGTCATTCATGGCGACGCTGATGCCACCGTGCCGCAGTCCGAAGCGCAGCGAATCGTGCAGAGCGCTGGCGAACGGGCTCAATTGAAGATCATCCTCGGTGGCGATCACGTGTTCAATACGCCGAATCCATTCGCGTACGATCGGCCGGCGAGCCCGCAATTGCGGCAGGCGATCGACGCGACGCGGGCGTTCATCGCACATGCGATCGACGCTCAGCCCGATGCCACACCTCGACCCAACGTCTCATAATGACTGTTATGTTAAATCGGCCTAGTTCTGCCGAATCGAAGGATTTGCCTAGATTCGGCCGCGATTCACGTCGTGGCCATCTCATTCAAGGCCCGGCCGAGCGATTCCCTGTCCACCGGCTTGCACAGAACACGCTGGCCCCGCAGGTCGTCAGGCAACGATTTGAGGCTGCTGTACCCGGTCACGAAGACGAACGGTGTACGGCGACCGGCAAGCGCTCGCGCCACCGGCGCGCTGGTTCCGGAACTGAGGTTGAGGTCGAGTATGGCAGCATCCACCGACTGCGATTTCACCAGCGCGCAGGCATCATCGCTGGTGGCGGCCGGGCCCACGATTTCACAACCCAGCGAGCGCAGCTGCGACACGAGTGATTGCGCCACAAGGTGATCATCTTCAACCACAAGCACGCGACGACAGGTTGCCGCCGCCTGGCCATTATCAACGTCGAATTCCCGTGCGTTTCGAAGCGTCGATTCAGCCAATTGAGATGTCGCAACCGCCTCAGCCGACCCACCCATGTTCGATCGCAGCGGCCGCTCCAACGGCACATCCAGCCGTACGATCAACCCGGCAGGCGTGAAGTCGAGTTTGGACTGGCCGCGCAATTGGTACGAGACGGTTTGTTCGATGAAGGATGTGCCGAAACCCTTCTTCACTGGCGCGTGCGCCGCGGGCCCGCCACATTCGATCCATTCAATGTGCAGCCATGGGATGCGCCTGTCGCCATCGACGTGCATCTCGCATTGCCAGGACATCGTGACGCGGCCATTGGGAATCGACAGCGCGCCGTGCTTGGCCGCGTTGGTGACCAGTTCATGCAGCACCATGCACACACTTGGCGCGATCGTCGCTGGCAATCGCTGAGGCGAGCCATCAATCGTGACGCGCGAAACTCCGGCGCTCGTCGCATGCGGCATGACCAACCGCTCGATCATCGCGCGGAGATCGGCGCCCTCCCATTTGCCGCCGGCCAGCATCTCGTGGGTAATGGCCAGCGCTCTGAGTCGGCCGGCGAAGTCGGCAATGAACGACTCGACCGTCGGTGAACCTCGCGACGTCTGCTCTGCGATTGACAACACCACCGCGAGAATGTTCTTCACGCGATGATCCAACTCCTGGATCATCAATTCCCTTGCCGCCTCATCCTGCTTGCGCTGGGTGATGTCAATGGACACGGCCAGCACAGCCGGCTCCCGCAGAGCTGAAAACATGCAGGGAATCTTGGTTGTTTGATGCGTGCGGGTGCGGCCGGCCGTGTCCGTGAACCGCTCTTCTGCCACCAAGAGCTCTTGTCCGATTTCGATGACTCGCAGATCATCCGAGAGCATCGCCGCGGCTTCGTCCAGGTTCGGGTGCACATCCCATTGAATGCTGCCAAGAAACCGCTCGACGGTCGTGCCATAGGCATCGGCCACAGCCTTGTTGCACAACAGGATGCGACCGCGCGCATCTTTCACGAGAATCATATGCGGCACAAGGTCGATGATCTGCCGCAGCTGCCTCTCACTGGCGGCAACGGCCTTGAGCGCCTCGTTTCGCTCGTGCGCCTGCATCGTCATTGCGACGAAGTCTGCCATTGATCCTGCAAATGCCTGGTCTTCCAGCGACCACGTACGCGGCTCACCAACCTGCTCATGACAGATGACGCCGATCAAACGCCCGCCGCGACGCACTGGCGCGTCGAGCATGGATGTGATTCCCAACGGTGTGAGATACACGCGATCAAACTCACTTGTACGCGGGTCAGTCCTGGCGTCCTCAGCCGCGAGCGTGCGATTGTCCTCCACCGCCCGAAAGTACGCTGGGAATTCCGAGGCCTTCAGTTCCACGTCGTTTCCGTGACGATCTTCGGATCGTTGATACAGATCAACGCATTTGATGGCTGATCGGTCAGGCGTGAAAAGCCAGATGCTTGCTCGCTCGACATTCAGCGTGTGCGCGGCGGCAAGCGTGATTTCCTCGAAGGCGGCCGCAAGATCGCCCCTCTCAATTGCCGCAGAACGAGAGAGATTCATCAGGACAAGATTGTGCTGCGAGATCTGCTGCTCGCGTTTGCGCGACAGGCCCTCAGTGATTCGAAGTCGGGCCACCTCACGCTCGAGTTCGGCGATGCGGGCCTGCGCAGTCGCGAAGGCCTCATTGCTGCCGGAGCCGGCTTCATCTGGCTGCTTCGCGCCATTCATGCAGGCACACCGCCTTTGCAACGGCGGATTGTATCCGCTGGCGGCGAATGCACAGCCATGCGGCAGCGGGCCGCCTCGATGTGCTCCACCCAGTCATCGCAACAAACTGAATTTCATGGTGCCTCGGCGTTCGCAAACGCCGGCGCGTCCGCCTGTTGCAACTCGAATTCCTGCAACACCGGCAGGTGGTCGGAGAGCTGCAGCCGCTTCTTTGTTCCTGCCAGAGGAATGCCATTGGCCCAGAGGGTCTTCTCATCGACATACTCCAGACCGGTTGTGTGCAGCGGTTGGGCGATGAAGATGTAATCGACGCGTTTGGTGGCGTTGCCCGTGGAACCGAACGTGTCCGTCGAAGGATCGTTGTGGCTGACATACGTGATGCCGCCAGTGGCGACCGCATCGTGCATGAGGTTGAGCTCATCCCAGCCGGCCTCGATGTTGAAATCGCCGCCGAAGATGATCAGATCCGCAGGTTCCTGACGCTGGCGTTCGGCCACCCATTGCAGAGTCTCGGTCAACTGCCCGCGGCGAACGCGCTCCTCGAAGCCCCAATTGGTGAAGTGCACGTTGACCACGCGCACGCGGCCGATGTCGGGGACCTTGAACTCCCCCATCACGCTGACGCGGTTGAATCCCAGAAGAAGTCGACTCGTCTGATGCTGCAGCTGCCGCTCAGCGTAATACAGAAACGGATAGCGGCTGATGATCGCCACGCCTTCATGGTCACTGCTGCGTTTTGTGCCGCGGCTGTAATAGTCGAGCTCGTTGGCCAACACCGCTGCGGTGTTCTCTTCGCCCTCCTGCTTGGAGCGGCCGAACACCACTTCCTGCAACAGGATGAAATCCGGCGTCTCGGCGATATCACTCCGCAGGCGGTCAGCCATCACGGCCAGCTCGTTCGGCCGATCGCGGTGATGCATGTTGAAGGACAGCACGCTGAGCCGATCTGGCCGACTGTCGATGTCGGCGTAGTTGTCGCGGTGAGCCGTCAACGCCACGACCGGCTCTTGAGATGGCTCAGGATCCTTCACGCCGGCCAATGCCTTTGCGCTCTCAAGGGTTCGAGGTTTGGTCGCCCGATCGTCCACAACCACGCGCGTCACGGCTTGATGCTGGCATCCGAGCAGGGGCAGAATGATCGACGCGGCCAGACTGGTCAAAACAAGCATGCGGTTTCCCAAGGGTTCCTCGCAATCGGCAGCATCAATTCCCGGAAGTGGGTGACAGCTCCGATATGCGACATCGACTCAAGTCCGACGTGTCTTCGGCTGGGATCGTCAGGATGCGTCAATCTTTGCGACTGCAACGGCTGCACAATCGTGAATTCATGCTGCGATCGCATCGCATGAACCAAAAATGCACAGAATCAGTACTCGGACTCGCATGCACTCGGTAGCCAATCAAGGAATCGCCGGGTTCATTTCTCACAAGGCACGTTGAACGCAGGCCCGCCACTGCGCTTGGTTGAAAACCAAAAGCACAACCCCAGAACCAGAGCAATGACATTTCTTCCTGCATGCGAGCGGCCGTTCAGACGCTCTTGGCGACCATTGGACGCGGCTCGCGCCGTTTCGCAGGATCGATGGTTGAGGCCGACGCATC
>CAZCGB010000069.1:0-9539 GCA_964498045.1 uncultured Isosphaeraceae bacterium | reverse complement strand
TGAACCTCCTCCACGGCAAACTGCCGGTGCTGGGCTTCCGCATCGAGGCGCTGGGCGACGACGGCGGCGTCGCGCGCCAGCAGCCCTCTCCGCTGCCCGCCGCGTACTGCACCGATGTCTCGGCGATTCCGCCCGAGACCTGGGCGAAACTGCGCGGCCTCGACACGCTGGTGCTCGACATGCTGCGCTACCGCAAGCATCCCACGCACATGACCGTCGATGAGGCGATCGCTGCGGCGACGAACATCGCGGCGAAGCGCACCTTCTTCACGCACATGACGCACGACATCATGCATGCCGAGCTCGATCCGCAGCTGCCGGCGGGCATGCGGCTGGCGTTCGACGGGATGGTCGTTGAGGGGTGAGCAAAGCACGCTCCAGCCGCGGGTGGAAACCCGCGGAGACGTGAGGCGTTCGCAAGACGCGGCTCTTGTTGTCGTGTGCGTCCGCGGGTTGCCACCCGCGGCCGGGGGACGGATTGGGTGGTTCTTCGCAGACAAGCTGGATTCGCGTCCTCGACGACCTGATCCTGCCTTTCCCGCGTTCGGACCGCTATACTCTCCGCCCCCATGGCCACACTTCGTGACATCAAGAAGCGCATGACCGCGGTCGGCTCGATCGCACGCATCACCAAGACGATGCAGATGATCGCCAACGCGAAGTTTGCCGCGGCGGTGCAGCGGGCCAAGGCCACCAAGCCCTACACCGAGAAGATCCGGCAGCTCGTGGGCGAGGTCGCCGCGGCCGCGGGCGATGTGCGGCATCCGCTCATTGACGGGCCGTCGGAATCACCCAAGCGCGAACTGCTGCTCCTGGTGTCTTCGGACCGCGGGCTCTGCGGCGCGTACAACACCAACGTCTTCCGCAAGGCGTCGGCCCACATCCGCGCGATGCGCGGCGCGGGCACCGAGCTCGATGTCGAAGTGGCGGGCAAGAAGGCCATCGCGGCGGTGAAGTTCCATGGCTTCAGCGTGGCGGAGAAGCACATGTTCGGCGACAAGCCGCGGTACGAGGAAGTCGAGCGCGTCGCCCAGCGCTACATTGATGCGTTCGTCGCCGGCAAGTACGACGCGGTGCGCGTCGCCTACACGCGCTTCGAAAGCAACGCGCGGCAGATTCCCGAAGTGATGCAACTGCTGCCGCTCAAGCCGGAGGCTGCAGTCGCAGCCAAGTCGGGCGAAGCCGGCGCAAAGGCGACCTACGAATTCAGCCCCGACGCCGAGTCGCTGCTGGCGGACCTGTTGCCCTTGTCGGTCAAGGCGGCCCTGTTCCAGGCGATCAACGACGCCGTGGTCAGCGAGCAGATCATGCGCATGGTGGCGATGAAGGCGGCGACAGAGAACGCCAAGGACCTCGGCAAACGCCTGCGTCGACAGTACAACCGCGCCCGGCAGAGCAAGATCACCACGGAACTGACGGAAATCGTCAGCGGCGCGGCGGCGCTGGAGTGAGCATTCGTCGAGATCGGGATGACGGGCATTGGCGCGCTTGCCGCTCGCGGCATTGCCGCGTTGAGAGCGCGGCCAAGCCGCAAGCGGCCAGCGTCGCTCAAGCCCCCCCGCTCGCGGGCCGATAAACACGTCATGCGCATCTATCTTGACGACGCGGCGTGTGAAACTCTTCAGGCGGATTCAGTGGCGCAGGCGGTTGATGCCGCGGCCGCGTTGGCCCGGAACAAAGGCCGCACGATCGTCGACGTCATGGTTGACGGCCGCCGCTGGAACGCCGACCGCATCGACTCCGATGAAGCCCGGGCCAAAAGCCCCGCGAAGGAGATCCGGCTCGCCAGCGCCGACCCGCGCGACATCGTGTGCGAGGCCTTCGCTGACGCCGCCAACGCGCTGAGCGACATCGATCAGCTGCAACAAGACGCCGCCCGGATGCTGCAGGCCGACAAGGCCCAGCAGGCGATGGAGCGGCTGGGACAGGCGATCGACCTGTGGGGCTCGGTGCATCAGGCGGTGACGATGGGCGCGGCGATGATCGATCTTGATCTCAGCCCGCAGCGCGAGACCGTCGAGCGATTGACCAGTCAGTTGAAATCCATGCGCAGCGCGCTGGAGCAGCGCGACACCGTCGCACTCGCCGACACGCTGCTGTACGATCTGCCCGAGGTGGCGACCGAGTGGCGGGCCCTGCTGCACACGCTGCGCGAGCGCGTCCTGGGCGGCAAGAGCGACGGGCGGGGCGGACGAAAGGCATGATGATGGCCGGCGCGACCAAGCCCAGCAGATCAAGCGAACTCGCCGCCGGCGCGGACGAGGCGCTGTCGCGTGGCGACGTGTTCGCGGCCGAGCGAGCCGCGCTCAAGGCGCTGCACGCGGCACGGCACGAAAACGACTTCGCGCGCATGGCGAGCGTCGCCATGACGCTGATGGAGGCGCGGCTGCGAAGACTCAAGGCCGCCACCGACGCCAAGCGCATCACGATCATCGACACGCCCATCAGCGATGAGGCGCGCGTGGCCAAGGGCTGCTATCTGGTGCAGCCGCCGCAGGTCGGGGCCGATGCGCGTCGCATGCGTCTGGCCGCGTTCGAGCAGGATGTTCCGGCGATGGTGCTCTGCCGCGAGCCGCTCACGCAGGTCAAGCTGCTGCCGCTGGTGGCGCTGAGTCCGGGCGTGACGGTGCGCACCAAGGTGATGCCGCCGAAGAATCTCGAAAAGCCGGACATGGCGTGGTATCTCGGCGCGCTGGAGGCCCTGGGCGTCTGCGCGCTGCAGACGATTGATCCGACGCACAGCGCCATCCGCCGCGTCGATGGCATCCTCGAGCGGCTCGACGCCATTCCCGAGCACGAAGGCCTGCACCACGCGCTGCAGCAGGCGTGCCTGGAGGCGAAGGCCGAGCACGAGCAGGCGAAATCCTCTCGCGGCGCCAAGAAAGCCATGGCGCTGCCTAAGGCCGAGGACGACGACTCGGACGAGTTCGGCGACGCCGATGGCGAGTGATTCGGACTCGCGTGCGAGCCGGGTTTTCCGCATACTGCTGCCGTGATGGGCCGCCGACATCGTTCCAATGCCGCATATGCACGCATTCGCCGTCGCTGGCCGTGGATTGGTCTGCTGGTCGCGATCGGGCTGTTGATTGCGGCCGATCAGCGCGGCTGGCTGCTGGTGCGCGATGCCGACGACCTTGGCGCGTATCACGGCCGGACCGCTCGCGTCACGCACGTGGTGGATGGCGACACGATCGACATTGCAATCGCCGATCGCCTCAACAGCGCGGAGACGACGCGCGTGCGCCTGTGGGGCGTCGACTGCCCGGAACTTGCGCACTTCGATCAACCCGAACAGCCCCTGGCGCGCGAGGCGAAGGCGCTGGCGTGCGACATGGTCGAAGGCAAGGATGTGCGGTTGTTCCTCGAACCGCAGCGCGTGCGCGACGCCTACGGCCGCGTGCTTGCGCATGTGGAACGACTTGACGGCCGCTCGCTGAATGAAGCGCTTCTGGAGACGGGTCTTGCGCGGGCGGATGATCGCTGGGCCCACCTGCGATTGACGCGCTATGCGCAGGTTGAACTCGCGGCGAGGCGCGCCGGCGCCGGCGTGTGGGCCAATGCGCCGTCACCGCGTTAAGTGGCGCTCGTTCGCACGCTCGCGCGGCTGTTCGTGCGCGTCAGGGCTTTTCAGATTTTTCGATCGCAGGCGCCGGGGGATTTTCGCTTGGGGCGGCCGGGTTTTTCTCGGCGCCACTTCCGCCGCCGCTTGCCGGAGCATCTCCGGATGCGCCGCGGCCACCACTGCCCGGAGCGCCGCCCCCGCCCCCGCCCCCGCCCCCGCTACCGCGACGTCGCCCGCCTCCGCCGCCGGGATTCGCGCCATCACCGCGCGGCATCCCGCTGCCATCTCCCGCGCCGGCGGGCATTCCACCTGGCCGACCGTTGGCGGGTCCGCCTTGCGGCGCTCCGCCGGGACGACCGTTTGCCGGTCCGCCCTGGCCGCCGCGCATGCCTGCGGGCATGGCTTCGGGAGCTTCGCCGATTTCGGCGACCATCGGCTTCTCCTCCTGCTTGGGCACGGGCAGCCGATAGGTGATTTCCTCGGTCGCGGGCTCGCGCAGCAGGACGATCTGATTTTCGGTCAGACCTTCCTTGATTTCGATGAATAGTTCCGAAGCGCGGCCGATGGTCACTTGCTTCTGCGCGTAGCCGCCGTCCTGCGGCACATAGACATAGTTGATGGGGCCGTTGCGGAACACCGCCTGGATCGGCACGTGCAGGGCGTCGCTGACGCGGCCGACGTAGATCTCCGCCTTGCAGCGCATCGACGGCTTGAGACCGAGGTCGTAGCCTTCCTTGAGCAGGATCTTGACGGTGTAGTCGCGGCGATTCGGATCGCGCCAGCCGCCCGATTCAGCAAGCACGCCCACGCTGAGCACTTCGCCGGCGAGCGTGCGATTGGGGTTGGCGTCCGAGGTCACCATCGCCCGCTGGCCGGGTCGAATCGTGCCGCTGAGCGACTCGGAGACCTTGACCGACGCGATCATCTGCGAGACGTCGGGCAGGATCATCACGGATTCGTTCTTGGAAAGCTCGGTGCCCACGACCGGCGGGCGGCCTTCGTTGCGTCCCATGCCGCCCTGCTGCAGTGACGATGTGTACACGACCAGCCCGGCCGACGGCGCGGTGACGACGCAGAAGGTCAATTGCTCATCCAGGCGCGCAAGGTCCTCTTTCGCGCTCTCGAGCTGGAACTTCTTGCTCTCGACTTCAATCTCCGCGCTCTGCACCTCGGCTGTGAACTTGTCCTCGACGCGCTTGCGATCGAGATTCGCCTGCTCCAGATCGCTTTCCTTCTCGGCCTTGTCGTGCAGGCTCTGATACTTCTCGTAGGCTTCAAGATCGAGTTTGGCCTTGGCCAGGGCCGAGCGGGCTTCGATCATGGCGATCTCGTCGCGCTTATATTCGTCAAGGCTGAGGAATTTGCGCTCCAGCAGTTTGCCCGATTCGACGAACCGTTCCTGCAGCCGCGTGTAGTCCTTGTCGGCGGTCTCGAGCGCGAGCTGCATCTCCTGGTGCTTGGAGGGATCCTCACCGCTGAGCCATGCCTGCAGCGCGAGGTTGGCGAGCTTGATGGCCGAGTCGGCCTTGGCGAGCTCGGCGTTGCGCTCGTTCTGCGTGTTGGTCAGCTCGGCCATGGCCGTCACGTACGCGGCGTTGGCGGTGTTGACCTTCTCCTTCACCTGCCGCCACTTGTCTTTGATCTCGTCGTCGTTGAGACGAAGGACCACATCGCCCGCGCTGACGTTGGTGCCTTCGGCGACAATCTCGTTGATCACCGCACGGCCATCGACCTTGTTTCGGATTTCAATCTGCTTGAGCGCGGCGAGTTCGCCGGACACCGGCAACGTGATGTCGAACATGCCGTTGCGCACCACGGCGGTGTCGGCCACGCCACGCGCGTCAGCCGGGCCGGCCTTCATCTTCATCACCGCCGCCACCACGATCGCCAGCACCGCGAGGATCACCACGCCGATGACCATCAGGCTGACCTGGCCACGCTTGGAGCGGCGGCTTCGAGAGTTGCTGTTCGGGCTTGCTGTGCTCATGTCGCTCTTTTCGCGTTCCTGTTTCTGTCTGTCGATACGACTTGTCCAGCGAAAGGCTGGGGTGGCTTTCATCGACGACCCGGCGGTTCCATGTGCAACCTCGGGCTTCTCGCCGCCAGCCTGCCCGGCAGGCCGCCGGCGCAATGCCTGTGATTGATACCAGTCAAACCGTCGAAGGATGGCTTTTCTTGCGTGGCAGGCGACTTTTCGCGGCAGATCGCCGCTGGCTCACCACCAGGAATGGCGGCGAAATGGAGGTCATTTGTCCAAGTGCTTTCGGCAGAAACCTTAAGGCCGGAGAAGCCCCAAAATGGATGCGAAATCGTCGTTTCTCAGTTTTCGAGGATTTCTTGCTCACACTCTATTACTGGCGCAGGCTTTCATTGTGGAGGGCGTATCTTCCAATGTCGAGAGGCCTGCCTGTGACTTCCTCCTCCGTTCATACTGCCCCCCATGCCCTGGTTCGCTCGACGCTCGGCCTGCTGGCCGGGCTGGTCGCCATCGCGGCTGGTCCGTCCGTCGCTCATGCCCAGGTTGCCTGCCGGTACGAAGTCGCGGCGGTGATCCAAGCTCCGCCCGGCGGGTTAGGCGCGGCGTCGGCCACCAGCGCCACCGCCATCAGCCCCAACGGCCGGTATATCGTCGGCCACTACACCCGGCCGTTCATCGTCGATGACCCCCGCGCGTTCTGCTACGACATGCAGACCGGGCAGTTCATCTCGCTGCCTTTGCCCGCCAACGGCTGGCAGTCGTACGCCAACGACGTCTCCGATGCAGGCATCGTGGTCGGGTCGTACTGGGTGACCGGCGGCGTGATGCCGCAGCGAGGCTATCTGTTCGACCTTGCGAGCAACTCCTACATCGCTGAGTTGCTTCCACATCCCGGCGCGTCGTGGTGTTCGGTCACGGGCATCAACGCATCAGGCAAAGTGTGCGGCACGCGCTCCATTGGATCGAAAGGAAGTACTGTAAACCCGCAGACGGCGTTCATCTGGTCGGCGAACAGCGGGTACACCGACCTGGGGTTGATCAACGGCTTTGGCACGGCTGCTCATGACATTAATGACTTGGGCCAAGTTGCCATCGCTGATTCGATCATTGCGGGAACTGTCGCAGGTCTTTGGACAGGAACGCAGTTCATTCCGACACCACCAATGCCGGACGGTTCCACGCCATTTCCAAGAAGGATCAACAATCTCGGCGCAATAGCTGGCACGGCATCCTTGGGTGCGAGCACTTCTCAGCCGTTCGTTTGGTTGGGAGGTCGCGTAGATCTCTTAGGGACGCTTCCAGGCGCAAATCGCGGAGGCAGCGGCGGCATAACTTCTGAAGGTACCGTCACCGGCCTCAATACGCTGATTGGAGGAGGACAACGCGCATATGTATGGGCGCACAACGAGATGCGCGACCTGACTGCACTAGTCAATCAGCCCGGATTCATACTGACGCGTGGGATGGGAATCAGCGAGAACGGCATCATCATCGCGGACGCACCGTCATCGACATGCGCGGTACTCTCGCCAGTCTTGCCGCGACTCGGCGATACGAATTGCGATGCGATCGTTAACGTCGCGGATCTGCTTGCCGTGATCATGAATTGGGGCCCGTGTGAAAACTGCGTGCAAGACATGAATCATGATGGTCAGGTCGAGCACCAAGATTTGCTAATCGTCATCATGAATTGGGGCGCAGCAGGAGTTGCGTTATGACATAAATGTTTAGGCGTCACCGCAAATGAGAGGGGCGAGCCATTTCTGTAAATCTCGTGTGCCACAATTCAATTCGTTCGTGGACCTGAAACTTGAAGGAGTTATTATGGTTGCGATTATTCGCACATTCTGTCACTGCGCCATCATTGCCATGGTGGTGAGTTTGGCTCCGTTCGCATCCGGGCAAACAACAATTCTACGTGTTGACGGTGACGATGGCTCGCCCACGCCAGTTGGGCAAGGCAGCGATTGGGGTGATGATGCGTACAAGTATCTTGCCGATGGACTCAAGCGCGCATCGTTTCTGATTGAAGAGAATTTAGCTACCAACGTGCAAGTCTGGGTTCGGGGTGCGCCAGACCCCGGGTTGACATACAAGCCGAATGAAGGGGACGGACTGGATCCTGACGATCAAGACTTGTCGTTCGAGCTTCGAGAAAATGTGTCAATCTACGGTGGCTTCGATACCGGCGACGATGAACTCTCCGATGCCGATCCCGCCAACAACGTCACCATCCTCTCCGGCGACCTAGACGATGACGACGGGTCAAATTTTGCCAATCGATCCAACAATGCGTATCACGTAGTGCATGGTGCGAGTCTCTCGCTCGATGCCGACGATGTGCTGGACGGCTTCACAATTCGAGGCGGCTTCGGCGGCGAAGACGCTGGTGAAGACCCAGAGCGCGAAGGCGGTGGCTTGTATCTGAAGAACGCTGGCACGCCGCGAATCGCCAATTGCATCTTCAAAGACAACACGGCTCGAAAGGGTGGCGGCATGTACGTCGAGACGTCCACGCCCACGATTCGATCTTGCAACTTCGAGGGCAATCTCGGCGGGCCATCGATTGAGAATGTTCTGTTCAACGGCGCGGGCGGCGGTTTGTACATCAAACACTGTTCACCCATTGTGGTGGATTGCCGCTTCATAGACAACGTGGCGGGTCAGACACATCCTTCGGGACTTAACGCCGGCATCGGCGGCGGCATTCAGGTGATCGACGATGCAGCCCCGCGCATCTTCAACTGCGAGTTCATTCGCAATCGCTGCGGACACGTCGGCGGTGGAATCAACATACGCGAAAGCGACACTGATCTGGAGACGTTGGTGGTGAACTGCATCTTCGTGGCCAACTACGCTCGCGACTCGGGCGGCGGCTGTCGGGTCGGGTTGGAAGGTCGCTCGCGATTTGTGCAATGCACCTTCGTTGAGAACTATTGCAGCGATGACGGCGACATCACACACCAAGGCTGCGGCGGCGGCATGTCCATCGGACGTGGACAGGATCTGACCGTGCGGACAGCCTACATCGACAACTGCATCTTCTGGAACAATCGCATTTACGATCCGCAAGCGCATGGTTCACAGATCGCCTTGGTCGGCGAGTTCAGTGGCACGGCGACGCTCAAGCACTGCGATGTTCAGGACAGCGGCAGCAGCGGAGATGGCTTGTATGAGCAGGATGGATCGTCATTCTAGCCGTCCACGTACCTGATTGACGTTGATCCCGAGTTTGTCGAAGATCCGAATGCGGGTCTGGACGGCTGGGGTAATAGTAATGACGATTTCGGCGACCTGCGGTTGGCTAGCACTTCACCAATCATTAATCGCGGCGATTGCAGTCTGGTTCCGCTCGATTACGGCGATGTAGACGATGACGGCAACGACATTCCACCACCGCCTGCGCCTCAACAGATTGAAGTGCTGCCTCTGGACCTAGGACTCGCGAATCGCCGCATTGATCGAGTGGAGATGGGAGCCTACGAGTATCAGACCTCCCAGCACGATCCCGATTGCCCGTACGACGTCAACGATGACAATGCGGTCGGTGTCGCAGATTTGCTCGCGATAATCATGAATTGGGGACCGTGCCCAGGGATTCCCACGGCTTGCCCGGCCGACATTGCGCCCCAGCCATGCACCGACGGCGCGGTGGGCGTGGCAGATCTGCTGGCGGTCATCGGCAACTGGGGTCCGTGCGGCGGCCACCCCAACACTGACGCGCCCACCACGGTTCAGGAATGCATGACTTTTTGTGGGAATCAGTTCGGATTTGGCACACCCGAATATCAGAGCTGCCTAGAGAAATGCTGTTCCACGCTGCCGTAACCTCCGCGACGGCTTGATCCTGACCCGAGATTCAATTTCATGCCCATGCCCGGCGAGTTTCGCCGGGTTTTTTTGTCTTTGGGTCGAGGAAGCGTGCGTCCAAGGCGTTCAATCACCCGGGACCGTCATCGCCGCCGAGGTTGTCGAAGTTGGCCTCGGGATCAGGCGGCG
>CAZCGB010000068.1:7898-9562 GCA_964498045.1 uncultured Isosphaeraceae bacterium | reverse complement strand
TCGCCGCAGCCGCGTCGATACTTCTGCCTGCGAGCCTCGGCCCGCGACAGACCAAAGCCGCCCCGCCCACCGCCACCGGCGACACCACGCTCGAAGTGAGCACGGTCGTGCGCGACTTCAAGAAGGGCACGCCCGACTTCGGCACGGGCGTCTCGGGAGGCAACGGCCACTACGCGGGCAACGTCAGCCCCGAGCTGACCGCCGCAGGCAAGCCCAACTTCGTCGGCGTGACGCTCAGCCCCGTGACCGATTTCAAGATCACCAACGGCGCCACCGTGCCCAGCGTCACGTACACGCCCATGGTGACCGTCATCGGATCGGCCATCGTCAGCGGTTCGTACGACTGCCCTGTCACGGTGAAAATCCACATCGGCAACGCCACGTTTGAGCCGTTCGGATCGTTCGCCTCGGCAACCAAGGGCAATGTCAACACCAAGACCGGCAACCCGCGATCGTACATCCACCCATCGTCGGTTCCAGCCAACACCGGCGTCTGGGTTGAAGGCCGCGCGTTTGTCAAGACCTCCACATCCGTGTCCGGCACCAAGGACACAGACTGGAAGACCCACGCGACCTACGGCTCTTCGCCCGCAACACAGCAGGTGAAGGTGCTCAAGAACAACGACAGCGTTCCCAACATCGACGGTTTCAAGAGCCAGGCGTCGGTCAAGACCTTCCTGCAGAAGTACATCAACACCGCTACCAAGAAGGTCACGCTTCAGTCGAACCAGTCGATCTATCTGTTCGAGCTCGGCACATCGAGCATGTCCAGTGACGCAGCCGACTTCCAGGACCTCGTCGTGCTGGTGACGCTCGGGCAGAGCACCTCGTACCTGAACACGCTGGCGACCGACGGCACGCCGCCCGCCACCGTCGCCACGCCCAAGGGATACAAAGTCAACAGCGAGTGGCGCGACAGCAAGGGCAATCCGATTCCGCCCGCGCTCTCGGGCACCATGCCCGGCGACGTCGCCGGCTCCAAGGGCGCAGCCAGCACCGGCGGCATCACCTCCACCTCCTCGTTCGATCAGTGGTACGCCGACGTGATGGGCACCAACCTCTCCAACCAGGTGTCGCTCAAGCTCAAGAAGAACAACGACGTCTGGGAGTACCTCACTGACAGCTTCCATCCGATCGACGGCGCGATGTTCGGCAACGAGGGCAAGGAACACAACTCCTACTTCACGCTCAACTTCGGCATCGACTTCACCCATCACGCCGGCGAGCATCGGTTCTTCGAATTCCAGGGTGATGACGACGTGTGGGTGTTCATCGACGGCAAGCTCGCCATCGACCTCGGCGGCATCAGCCCCGGCGTGCGGCAGTACCTCGATGTCGATCGCCTTGGCCTCAGCGACGGCGAGAAGCACCACATTGATTTCTTCTACGCCCAGCGGCAGGAAGATCGCGCCAGCTTCCGGCTTCGCACCAACCTCGATCTCGGCGCGGGCACGACCGAAACCTACACCATCACCGCGGCCGGCGACTGACAGCCGCGAGTGCATGTTCAAATGGCCCTCTCCGGCGGCCTGGCGATCTTCCGACGCCAGGCCGCCTTGTTTTTTGCGGCTTTTTCCCGCGGTTCGGATTTGAAACGCTTATGCTCATGGCATGAGCTCCACCGGTTTCATCGCTGCCGCCGTCATCGCACTCACATCCACCGC
>CAZCGB010000068.1:0-7798 GCA_964498045.1 uncultured Isosphaeraceae bacterium | reverse complement strand
CGCAGCCGGCGAAGCCCGCGTCCAAGCCCGCCGAGCCGCCCCCTCCGCCCGCCAAGCGCGTCGAGGTGCAGCCGGCCGATCTGAAGTGGCTCGATCGCGTGCCCAAGGATGATCGCGCGGCGTTCGATGAACTCCTGGGCTGGGCCCCGCCCAAGTTCAACGCCGATCTCGAATGGCTCGCCGGCGACGCCCAGACATGGGACAACCTGCGCGGCAAGGTCGTCGTCATCCAGAGCTTCACCACCGCCAACGCCGCCGGCCGCAACTGGCCGACGCGCATCGCCGCGTCGTTGAAGGACTTCGACGCGAAGGATGTGCGCGTCATCGCGCTGCACACCCCCGAGGATGCCGACAACGCCAAGAACTTCCTCGCGAAGAAGGCCGCACCCGAAAGCGTTTCGGTGGTCATCGATTCCAAGGGCGCGTTCTGCGATGCGCTCTCGATCTACAAGCATCCGACGAACATCATCGTCGATCGCAACGGCGCGGTGCGCTATGCCGCGCTCAATCTCAACGGCGTTGAGGAGGCGGTGAAGGCGCTCGTCGCCGAACCGTTCGATCAGAAGGTGATCGTCGCATCCCGGGATGAAGGCGAGGAGGCTCCTTCGGCAAGTTCCGCGGGCGACTTCCCGCCCATCACCGGCACGGTCGAGAACGCCGTGGACATCCGCGGCAAGCGCGCTCCGGAGTTCTTCGTCGCCGAGTGGCTCAACGGCGACGCGCCCAACGCCAAGAACAAGGTCGTGGTCGTGGACTTCTGGGCCACCTGGTGCGGGCCGTGCGTGGCGTCGATTCCGCACATGAACGATCTCGCCACCAAGTTCCGCGACGATGTCATCTGCGTCGGCATTTCCGATGAGAAGCGCAACGCGTTCGACAGCGGGCTGGAGAAGCTCAAAGCCAAGAACATCACGCTCAAGTCCTTCCAGTACATGGTCGCGCTCGATCCCGCAGGCAAGATGAAGGGCGCGATCAACGTGCGCGGCATCCCGCACTGCCTGGTGATGGATCGCAACTGGATCGTCCGCTGGCAGGGCCACCCGGCGACGCTCGATGCGGGCACCCTGCAGAAGATCGTCGATGCCGACAAGGGGGGCGGCGGCGGCGGCACGAGCGACGCCGACGGCAAGTCCGGCAAGGGCGGCGGCGCGACCAAGCGCAAGAAGTGGTCGACAACGTGACAAGTCGCTGCAGGCATGTGCGGCGATGTCCTTCCACAGCACATCCTGCCACGCTCAGATGGCCTGACTGCTGACGGCCGTCATTCGTCAATCACGGGCACGCGCCCCATGCGGTGATCACGGCCAGCAGGTCGCTCACGTTGATCTGACCGTCTCCGCCGGGCGGGGCGATGTCTGCGGCGCATGGCGGCGAGGCGCATGGCCCCCAATTGGTGATCACCGTCAGCAGATCGCCCACATCCACCGATCCGTTGCCGGTGATGTCCGCGGGGCACGGCGCGTTCGCGCGCGTGACGGTGACGTTGTCGGCGAAGAAGATCGGCCCCCAGTCCTGACATGTCGCAGGCGGCGAGTCGTAATGCACCACGACATGATTGAATGGTGCGGGAGCGAACATGCTCAGCGTCGCGGAGGGATACGTGCCGGGATTGGGCGCGGTCATGGTGTCGGTGGCGATGAACGTCGCATCCATGAACGCCGTCACGCGCATGGTCGCTGAGGTGTCGCATGCGAGTTCCTGCGGCGAGTACAGAATCGAGAAATCGATCAGCGGTTGCGAGAACGAGATCAGCAGGTCAGCAGGAAACACTGAGTTTGGGAAAATGGACAATCCTGAAAAGCCCGGCGGATTGATGCCCCACGTGTCGGAGGGTTGTATTGAATATCCGCCGCCTGTTCCCGAGAAATGACCCGTGAGACCGTCCACCGTCAAGTCGAGCGGCAGCGACGTGTGCACGGGCGCATTGTCCATGTCGAATGTCGTTGACTGCGGCGCGGAAGCGAACTGAGCGGCAAGTTGATGGCTGCCGTTGACGGTGATGGTGTACGTCGCCGATGCGCTGACTGGACTGCCGAAGTCGAGCCATTGCGTGAAAACGAACCCATGATTGGGCGTGGCGGTCACCGTGGCGCACGAGCCGCTGGCATACGTTCCGCCGCCCGAGGTCGTGCCTCCGTAGCCCGGCAGCGACAGTGTCGTGATCGCATACGCATTGGTGAAATGAGCGACCAGCGTTCGATCGATGGTGACGACAAAGCTGTAGTTGGGCGAAGCGCTCACCTGCTGGCTGTTCTCGGTCCAGTTGACGAAGGCGTAGCCGGTGTTGGGAACGGCGACGAGCGACGCAGTAGAGCCGACGGGATATGCGCCGGCGCCGAGAATGGTTCCCAAGCCCAGCGGCGATGCGCTCGCCGTGATCGTGAACGTGGCCGCGTCGGATGCGATGAGCGAGACGGCTACGTCGCCGGTGATGTTGTTGTACATGTTGTGGATCCACCGGAAGTGGTGGTTGTTCCCTCCCGATCCGCGCGCGAAGGCCCACTCGGGAACGCCGAATTGCGCCGCGTAGACATGCACCCAGTACTTCGTGCCGCCGACCGCCTGGAATGCCGCGGGTAACGTGAAGTGGTAGTCGTACATCGTTGTGCCGCCAAAGGTCCCGGCCGGAGTCTGGCCGGCGTTTCCTGCGGTGGTGTATGACACCAGCGGCGGATGCGTGATGTCCGGTTCTCCTGCAATGCTGTTTCCATAGATCTCCACGGTGAAATCGGCCACCGTCGGCGCGTAGAGCCCGCCGTAGAGGAATCCCCCGCGCCAGCGTATTTCCGTAATCGCGCGGCTCGACGCCAATGTGAAATCGTCCCAGACCTTCTGGTCGTAATCGCTTTCGTCCGGGGCGAACCACGAGGACTGATAAAGCGAGTTGCTGCCATCGTGAGGCTGGCTGTACACGATCTCACCTGCAGCCGTCGTCGCCAGTGACGTCGCAATGGCGAGCGCGACAGCGAGAATGTTGTTCATCAGAAGCTTCATCGTGGAATCTCCTTCATGATCGAATCACGCGCGGACGAACATCCCACGAGCTCTCATGTCCGCTCAATGAATTCAACTAGCGGCATCGACGTGACGACACAGGGATTCCGCCGCGATCGCGGAGCGCACGGGCAATTCCGATCTCGCGGACGTATCGCGCCACGATTGCTCCGTTCGTGATCGAGATGCAAGGTCTGCATTGCCGCAAACATTGCATGCCTGATCGATGCGTCGGTGGCGCGGCCGCCACGCGAGGGCAGCACAGGAAAGTCAACGGGTTCGCCCGCGCGATGCGCGGAATCCTGATGTCTGGTGAATGGCGCAATCTACGCTGTTGCAGGCGATGCTTTGTGTCGTCGTCGCACAACGCGCCCGCACTTGATGATCTTCAGAAGGAGCATTCCATGTCGCGCACTCGTCACTCAACAGACATTTCGACCCCGTTCGCACATCGGCGGTGCGCCGGGAGGCCGTTGGCGGCTCTGGCGGCGCTCGCGCTGGCGGTCGCAACCGAATCGTTCGCCGGAACGGTCGCGTGGGATGGATTCGGCAACGGCCCTCTGGCCACGCTCGAAGGATCGACTGGCGGCTACGGCTGGAGCGGACCATGGAACGACGTGGGCAGTTCGCTCCTCACGCGCGTCTCAGGCCCCGGACTGACGTTTCCCGGCCTGGCCTGCGCACCCGGCGCTGCCGTCACCGACGCCGGCGCGACATGGTCGGATACGACGGCCTTTCAACGCCTCATCACGCCGTACGCCACGCCGGACAATCGCGTCTTCATCAGCATGCTTTACAGGCCCGATGCGGGGTACGGTTCCTATGGCGGAGTGTCGTTCGGCACTTGGCCAAACGCCGTGTTCATCGGCGCAACGCCCGGGTACTACTCTTACGGCTTCACGCTTGGCGACGGATTGATCGTGGACACGAACGTGCCGCTCATTCAGGGCGTCACCGTACTGCTGGTGTTCGAAGTCGAGCAGGCTCCCGCCCTCTCCCAAACCCATTACAAACTTTGGGTGAACCCGACCGTCGGCAGTCCGCAACCGGCATATCCCGCCGCGGAATACGGGCGTCCGGGCTTGCACGTCTTCCCAGCGTGGATTTCCTTGAGCAACGATGGCGGCGTCACGACCGACGAAATCCGGATCGGCACTTCCTGGGCCAGCGTCGTGCCGCGCGCCGGCGATGTGACCGGCGACGGCGTCGTCAACGTCAGCGACCTCCTCGCGGTGATTTCCTCGTGGGGCCCGTGTGCCGCGCCGCTGTGCGCCGGCGACATCGCGCCCCCGGGAGGCGATGGTCTGGTCAACGTCGCGGACCTTCTCATGGTGATCAGCAGCTGGGGTTGATCGACCGGATCGTGCCGCCCTGATCAACTCAGTCAGCAACGAACCGCCGCCCGGGAACCGGGCGGCGGCGTCATTGAATAGTTCAATTCACGCCGCCGCGCGGCGTTCGTCACGGACACGCGCCCCAGCCGCTGATCACCAGCAGCAGGTCGGCGACGTTCACCTGGCCGTCACCCGCGCCCAGGGCGTTGGTCGCGGCAGGCGCGACGTCGCTGGCACACGGCGGAGCGCACGTTCCCCACGCGGTGATGACCGCCAGCAGGTCGCTGACATTGACTGAGCCGTCGCGGTTCACATCAGCCGGGCATGTCGCGCTGCCGCAGTCGGCGACGATGCGCACGTCGTCGATCGCCGCCTCGAAAATCGACTGCGGATTAGCATCCGAGGCGATGAAGCGCAGGACGGTTGTGCTGTTCAGCGTGATTCCCAGCGAGGCCAGGTCCGCGAACGAGACGAATCCGCGCCGCCACTGCGAACTGCTTGCCGGATGCGTCACGACGGTGGCGTATGGCCCCGAAGAGCCGGTCGTGCTGACATCGAGCCGAAGCGTGTCTCCGCCGCGCGGCGAGACGCTGTGCATGAAATACGCGTACGAGATCCCCGCGCGCTCGCCGGCGTTGACCAGCGACGGCACGTTGATCACCGCCGAAGTCAGCAGCACCGAGCCATTGTCCACATCGCTGTTGCCAAGGGCATTGCCGGTCAACCAGCACGAGCCGCTGGCGTCGGCATCGAAGCGCGGATCGTAGGGCCAGTTGGGATCGTTCACTGGCACGCCGCGCTGCCAGCCGCCCGCAGTCGCACCCTGCACGCTTGCGGTCCACCCAGAGGCCGCCTGGAAGTCATACGCCAGCGCGCTGCGCTGGGCCCGAAGAACATGCGTTGTTGTTGGAGAGTTGGCGGGCGAGTACAGCGGCACATTCGCCGCGTTGCGGATCTCGAAGTAGTACTGCAGGCCCTGGCCGCACACCAGCGCGGGCAGGGTCGCCTGGTATTGGTTTCCGCCCAGGTCTGTCAATGCGGATGCAGTGAACGCGCCGCTTGATCCGACGCGCCACCAGACTTTCGCGCTCGCGGAATTCAGCGTTGACTTCGGCGTCGGCCGAATGTCCACGCGAATGACGGTCGGCGAACCGGCGATCACCGTCGCAGGCAGGCCGCGCTGGAAGAAGTACTCCGCGCCGCCGCTGACGCGCTCGGTGAAGTTCATCAGCGCGCCGAACACTTCCTCGCCGGTGGGAATGATCTGCTCGGGCGGCAGGATGAAACCGGTCGCGCCCTGATCGCGCACCTCAATGGTGTAGCCGAGTGTGCCCTGCGTGCCGTACGTCCAGTCGCGCATGGTTCCGCTGGAAAGGTACAGGATCGATCCGCCCCAGCCGTTCTCGTAGAACTCGTCGTGAACGGCGGCGATGCCTTCGTTCATGGCCGTGCCCACGCGATCGATCATGTCGTAGTCGGCATTCTCGGCATTGGTGTACGCCCAGGTCTGCAGGACGAGCTGGCCGTAGGAATGGAGGTCGATGTCGCCGACGAGTTGCGGATGGGCGAGGATGAAATCGCGCAGCGCGGCGGATTCGGGTTCGCTGAAGGGAGCCGTGCCGATGTACACCTCGCTGCCTGTGCTGGTGCTGGTGGAACCGGTCCCGCCCCAATCGACGCTCCAATTGCGGTTGAGATCGACGCCGAAGTTCCCATCGCCGTGGTTGCGCCGGTTCTTGCGCCACATGCGGTCGCCGTTGGGCGCGGGCGCGTAGGTGAATTCGAACCCATCGGGATTGTCGACGGGAACGATGAAGATTTCCACGCGATCGAGCAGCGCGGTGATGCGCGCGTCGGAGCCGTAGCCGCGCACCAGGGTGTCGGCGGCATACATGGCGCTCATCACCGCCGCCCACTCGCGCGCGTGCTGCGTTGCGCCGATGAGCACCGCCGGCTTGTTCGCCGGCCCGTTCGGCGAATTCAATCTTAGACAGTACATGGGTCGGCCCTCGATGGTGGTGCCGACGGTGATGCGGCTCGCGAGCGCGGGTTGCAATGCAACGAGCGTGTCGAGATACGCGTCGATCTGCGGGTATGTCTTGAAATCGGCGAACCAGCCGCCCAGGCCCCCCGGGCCCGCAACGCCGCCCTCATCGCCCGCGCCTGCGTTGTCCTGAGCGCGCAAGCGAGCCAGGTCAGCGTCGATGAGCGCCTGCACATCCGGATGCAGCATGCGCCACGCCATGCCCAGGCCGCGCATCTGCTGCAGGACTCGCGGCGAGACGCTGAAGTCCTGTTGTCCGGGCCCGATCACGCAGCTCCACGGCTCCGCGCCAAGCGCGAGCAGCGCCTGCAGCTGCGCATCATTCGCCACCTGCATGCGTATGAGCTGATGATGATCGCGGCGTGGCGACGGCGCATCCGGCTTCTGCGCGTGAGACAGGCGCGGCACGGCCAAGAATGCCAGCACTGACGCAATGATCAACTGCATCCGCATCGTGCGCGCGGGGCTTCGAGTATCCGGCCTGTTGATGTTCATGTGATCTCGTCCGTCATGGGTCGCAGGTTCGAGCGCGGAGCCTGCTGGGACGCCAGTATGATCGCTCGCCGCGGAAAAAGCAGCAGGAATCGTCCTCGAATTGCAGGAATGGCAATCCGGGCTGGACAAAAGCGGTTGACGTTTGCGCTGACAACGGCGATTCTCGTCGCATCATGCGCACGCGACCTCGGCTGACACAATCCAAAAACCCCATCGCTCTGCTCGCCCTGGCGCTGTTGACGGGCTGTCAATCGGCCGCATCGCATGCGCGGCGGGATGCGGCGCCTTCGACCGCGGCGCCGCCAGTCCATGTCGAAGCCGCCTCCGTCGCCGGGCGCGAGCCGCGAGAACTGGCGATCTACGACGCGCGACGGGACGAGCGCATCGACTGGAACGTCCTGATCGCGCGCATCAACCACGCGGATGTGATCATCCTCGGCGAGCAGCACGATGACGGCGTGGCGCACGCGACGCAGCTCGCGGTCGTGCAGGACGTCGGGGCGCTGCATCCGGATCGCGGCGCGCTGTCGATGGAGATGCTGGAGCGCGACGACCAGGCGGCGACCGATGATTACATCGAAGGCCTGATGGACGCGCCGGCGTTCGCCAAGGCCACCAGCTCGACCGACTGGGCGGGCGAAGGCAGTTGGGCGAAGTGGTATCAGCCGATCATCGATGCGGCAGTGAGCGACGGCTGGACGGTGATCGCCGCCAATGCGCCAAGGCGATACCTTCGGGTCGCACGATCGCAGGGCTACGAGCGCCTCGCCGACATGCCGCCGGCGCGGCGTGAACTCATTGCGATTCCCAAAACCTGGCCCATGGCGTACCGGCAGCGGTTCATCGATGTGATGAACGGCATAGGCGGCGATGATGAAGATGAAGATGAAGATGAGATCGGCACCGCGACCACGCAGCCTGCAACTCAGCC
>CAZCGB010000067.1:0-9576 GCA_964498045.1 uncultured Isosphaeraceae bacterium | reverse complement strand
CAGGTGCGGTTCAGCCCGCAATCCAACTCGCCGGACCATCACATCATCTCCGCCACCGCCATCGACATCAGCCCCGGCGGCCTGGGCATGGAGTGCCGGCACTTCCTGCCGCGCATGTGCGAAGGCGTCGTGCGCATCATCAACGGCGGCGAAGTGGTGCTGGAGCAGCGGGCCAAGGTGCGGCGCGTGTTCCTGACCGGCAGCGATCCGAAATACATGATCGGCGTGGCGTTCATCAGCCCGCCGGAAGACATCGAACAGCGCATTCACGACGTGACCGGCCGCTTCGACGCCGACATCATGGGAAAGGCGGGCGGCCACCATGCGTGAGCATGACGTTTTCCTCGAGCGCGCCCTGGTCGAAGACCGGCTGATCACTGATCAGCAGCTGACCGACGCGCGCCGATTCGCCATCGAGCACGAGTGCGACATCATCGACGCCTTGACGCGTTCCAATACGCTGAACGGCCGCGACATCGCCCTGACCCGGGCCGACGTCTGCGAGACGCCGTTCGTCGAGCTTGGCGACTACGAGATCTGCTACGCCAACACGCACATGCTGCCGCGCACGGTGGCCGAGCGTTACCGGGCGTTCCCGCTGTTCATGATCGACGGCGTGCTGACGGTGGCGATGGAGAATCCGCTTGACCTGGAGGCGACCGATTCCATCCGTCAGATCGTCAAGTGCGAGATGGACACGGTGCTGTGCGAGCGCGAAGCGCTGCGGCTGCTGATCTCCCGCGCGTACTCGCTCACCCAAGGCCAGCAGGGGGCCAACGCTAGTGAGCAGGCCACGACCGCGCAGCCGACCGAGAACGCAGAGGACAGTCAGCCGATCGTCGCTGCGGTGAACCAGCTGCTGGCCGACGCGGCTTCGCAGGGCGCAAGCGACATCCACATCAATCCCGATGAGCACGCGCTGCACCTGCGCTACCGCGTGGACGGCGTGCTGCACGTCAAGCAGGGCCCGTCGCTCTCGATGCACTCGGGACTCGTGCAGCGATTGAAGGTGATGGCGAACCTGGATCTGACGCAGACCCGCCGTCCGCAGGATGGCAAGTTCCGCTTCCGTCACGAGGGCCGGCTCGTCGATGTGCGTCTTTCGACGATTCCCACCGTGTGCGGCGAGAACGTCGTCATGCGTCTGCTCGCCAACACGCAGACCATCAAGGACTTTCATCAGCTCGGCATTCCCGCGCCGCTGGTGGCGGAGCTCGAGGAGATACTCCGTCAGCCGTACGGCATGCTGCTTGTGACCGGGCCGACGGGGTCGGGCAAGACCACCACGCTGTACACCGCGCTGAGCCGGTTGAACGATCCGTCGTGCAACATCATGACGATCGAGGACCCCGTGGAAATCCGCCTGCCGTTCGTGCGGCAGGTGCAGGTACACACGGAAATCGGGCTTTCGTTCGCATCAGCGCTTCGGTCGATCCTCCGCCAGGATCCGGATGTGGTACTGGTCGGCGAAATCCGAGACGGCGAAACGGCGACGATCGCGCTGCAGGCGGCGTTGACCGGCCACGTCGTGCTTTCGACGCTGCACACCAATGACGCTGTCGGCGCGGTTTCGCGTTTGCGCGATTTCGGCCTGCCGTCGTTCGTCATCAACTCGGCTGTGCTGGGCGTGTTGGCGCAGCGGCTGGTTCGCCGCGTCTGCGGCCAGTGCCAGGTCGCCGCCAACGTGGATGATCTCACGCGGCGACGCTTCCGCCTTGAGGACGGCACGAGCGGGTTCGTGAAAGGCCGCGGATGCGGGCGCTGCTCGCAATCGGGCTACAAAGGCCGCGTGGGTCTGTATGAGTTGCTCGCGTTCACGCCACAGGTCAAGGCCCTGGTGGAGCAGGGCGGCAGCGTCGAGCGCATCCGCGAGCTCGCCGTCGCCAACGGCATGCGACAGATGTGGCAGGACGGCGTGGAGAAGGCCCGGCTTGGACAGACCACCCTTGAGGAGGTCGCCAACGCGGCTTCGGTGGTGCTGGTTGAGGATCACCTGCAGCAGGCGAGACGAGCGGCATGAGTCAGATCTCATTCCAATATCAGGCCATTGATCGGCGCGGATCGCGCACGCGAGGCGTGCTGACCGCGCCGGATCGAAATCAGGCGTACCGCCAGATGCGCGCCGCCGGCCTGCAACCGCTGCGGATTTCCGTCGTGCGCACGGCCCGCCGTCGCTCCAAGCGCGTGACGCTCAAGGACATTTCGCACCTCACGTACCAGTTCGCGGTGCTGATGGAGGCGAAGATTCCCATCGTCGATGGCTTGCGATCGATCGCCGAGCAGGAGCACAACAGCCGCCTGCGGGCGGTGCTGATCGACGTGTCGGATCGCATCGCTGCGGGCAATTGCGTGACCGAGGCGATGGAGCCGCATCGGGCGATCTTCGGCGACATTTACATCGAGACCCTGCGCGCCGCGGAGAAGACAGGCAACTTGACGCTGGTTCTGCAGCTGCTCTCGGAGATGCTGGAGCGGCAGTACGAAACGCAGAAAGGCGTGAAGGGCGCGCTGATGTATCCCATCTGCGTCGTCGCGGCGTTGAGCCTTGCGGTCACGTTCCTCATGATCTTTGTCGTGCCGCGCTTCGCGACCATGTTCGAATCGCGAGGCATTGAACTGCCCGTGCCCACGCAGATCATGCTGGCGTGCAGCAAGTTCATGCAGAATTACTGGTACCTCGTGCTGGGTGCACTGTTCGCGGCGGGCCTGCTGGTTCGGTCCGCATGGCGATCGCCGACCTACAAGGCCAGGATCGACACCGCGCTGCACAAGATCCCATTCCTGCGCGACATGCTGCGCGGGCTTGCGGTCAGCCGATTCGCACAGGTTCTCGGAATCTCGCTTCGCAGCGGTCAGAGCCTTTTGGAGGCCTTGTCACTGGCCGGGCGCGCTTCCGGACGTCCGTTGCTTCTCGCCGACGCCGAAAAGATGCGAGAGCAGGTGAATCACGGCGGGCGACTGTCCGATGTGCTTTTGACGTGCAGTTACATCCCCTCCTTCACGCGGCGCATGCTGACCGCGGGTGAGGAGGCGGGTGAGCTGTCGAAGATGTGCGCGGTCGTCACCCGGCATTACGACCGCGAAGTCAGTCACTTGACCAAGAACGTGACCACCGTGATCGAACCGATCATGATCGCAGGTCTTGCCGGAGTCGTGCTCCTTGTCGCGCTCGCCATCTTTCTCCCGATGTGGAACATGGCCGCGCTGGTTGGATGATCAAACGAAAGGAAAGCAGGAAACATGAACCGCACTCACCGTTCGTACGTTCGCAAGGGTTTCACCCTGATTGAGTTGATCGCCGTGGTGGTCGTGCTGGCGATTCTCGCCGGCGTCGCGCTGCCGAAGTACTTCGACTACGCCGCGCAGGCCAAGGTTTCGGCATGCAAGGGCGCGCTGGGCGGAGTGCGTTCGGGCGTCGCCAACTACTACGCCAACGCAGCGATCAGCGGCTCAGCCGCGTATCCCACGCTGGTGCAGTTGACGACCATCGGCACGGTGATGCAGGAAGCTCTGCCCGCCAATCCGTACAACGGCTCCAGCGCGGTCAGCGCCGCGACGTGGAACGCCGCCGCCCCGCCGGTCAGCGGCGCATCGGGCTGGAACTACGACGCCACCGCAGGCAAGTTCTGGGCCAACACCAATAACGTGGGCGAGAACGCCTACTGAATCGGGTCAGCCTTTCGCGCTGATTATTCCGCATCCAGGGAGACTCATACATGAACCGTACGCACCGCACTATCCGCAAGGGCTTCACGCTCATCGAATTGATCGCCGTGGTGGTCGTGCTGGCGATCCTCGCCGGCGTCGCGCTGCCGAAGTACTTCGACTACGCCGCGCAGGCCAAGGTTTCGGCATGCAAAGGCGCGCTGGGCGGCGTGCGCTCGGGCATCGCCAACTATTACGCGAATGCCGCGATCGGCGGCTCAGCCGCGTATCCCACGCTGGTGCAGTTGGAGACCATTGGCACGGTGATGCAGGAAGCGATTCCCGCCAATCCGTACAACGGTTCGAACGATGTCGTTGCCGCAACGTGGAACGCCGCCGCCCCGCCGGTCAGCGGGGCATCGGGCTGGAACTACGACGCCACCGCAGGCAAGTTCTGGGCCAACAGCAACAACGTGGGCGAGAACGCCTACTAAAGAGCTTGTTCATGCCGCAAGAGCGATTGATCATCCAAACCCGCCGCGCCCGGAGGGGCGGCGGGTTTACTCTTCCGGAGATGATCGTGGTGATGGCGATCACTGCGATCCTCGCCGCCACTGCCGCGCCGTCGCTGCTGAACTTGAGCACGACGCGCTCGGCCGCAGCGGCGAGGCAACTGGTGCGGGATCTCACGTTTGCAAGGCAGCGCGCCATCGCTACGGGAACCACCCACTGGGTCGTGTTCAACACCACCTCTCAGACGTGGAGCATTCTCGTGGAAAGCACGTCTTCGCCAGGCCGTGCCGGCGCGACCGCACTCCCCGACCTCGCCACCGGCCACTCGTTCGCGCAGACCATGAACGCCAACGAGTACGCCGGCATTCAGATCACCGCCGTCAGCATCGGCGGCGGCGCGGAGGTCGGCTTCGACTGGCGCGGCAAGCCGTTCAACGCCAGCTCGGCCGCGCTGAGCAGTGACGGGACCGTGACCTTGACCGGCAGCCGGACCGTGACGATCAAGGGAAACACCGGCTACGCGACCACGCCTTGACGGGCATGGCGGCGATTGGAGGCGGAGATCACCAATGCACGCATACCGACGACAACGCCGCGGCTTCACGCTCATCGAAGCCATCGCCGCCATCGTCATGCTGGCGATCATCGTGCCGCCCACCATGTACGCGCTGCGCGAGGGGCACAAGCAACGGGCCAATCCCGTGCTGGCGTCGCGCGCCCGCTGGCTGGCGACGGAGAAGCTCGAAGACGTCATTGCCGACCGCCACAGCGCCACGCGCGGCTACGCCTATCTCGTCGCCTCGAATTATCCTTCGGAATCGTCCATCACGGGCTTCCCAGGCTTCACGCGATCGGTGTCGTTCACCGAAACAACGGTCAACCTCTCCACCGCGGGCACGGGCTACATGCGCGTCACGGTCACGGTGGGATGGACCGACGCAGGGAGCACGGCTCGTTCACTCGCGATCTCCACAGTGCTGACGGACTACTGATGACCCGACGCATGAGGCCAATCCGACGCGCCTTCACGCTGGTGGAGCTCATCGCCACCATGACGGTGCTCGCCACGCTGGGCTCGGTGATCTCCGTAATCATCAGTTCCGCCGTCAGTGGTTACACGCGCGCCGCGACGACCGCGCAGCTGCACAGCGAGGCGTCGGTCGCGCTGGACCGCATCGATCAGATGCTGCGCTACATCCCCGCGTCGGCCGTCACCGATCCCGACATCTCATCCGTCACCGCCACCTCCATCACCTGGAGCACGAACTGGACGCTGACGCTCACCGGCACGCAACTGCTGCTTTCGGAGGCGGGGGGCACGTCCTCGGTGCTGCTCAACGACGTCAGCGCGTTCTCCGTCACGGCCTACGACCAGGGCAACGCCGCGCTGGCAGCATCCCTCAGCGGCAGCGCCTGCGACAGCATTCGTCGGCTTCGAGTCAGCATCACGCTCACGCGCAGCGGCATCAGCGAGACGCTGCGCACCAAGGTCTTCATCCGTTCGATGATGTCAGGGGTCGCGCCATGAGCAGGCGCGGCGGGCACGGCTGGTCGCCGCATTCGCGCCGGGGCATCGCCGCAATCGCCCTGGTGGTGGTGCTGGCAATGATCTCTATGGCGATCATCGGCATGGTGCTGGAAGGGGCACGAGATCAGGATCTCTCCGAGACGCGTATGAGCACTGTGCGCGCGTTCTATGCCGCCGAATCGGGCGTGAGCATGGGGCTGCGCGAGGTGTTCGTGGGAAATGACCTCGACGGCGACGGCGGGATCGGATCAATCTCCGATGACGGCAATTCCGGCAACGATCCGCAGATCGGCGTCGCCCGGGTGAATGTCTCGCGCGAGGCGTCCGCCGGCAGCACGCTGGTCATTTCCAACGCGTCGTCAGGAAGCTCGACGCACCGCATCGAGTCTTCCGCCGGCGCGGACACAGACGGAACCGCGCCGGGCCTGTGGGTGGAACAGTTTCAATCGGCGACGGCGCTCAACACGCTGACCGACGTCGATTGGACGGCCACACCCGACTCGATCGGGGTCGTCAGCCAGGTGAACTTCGCCTCCGCATCGGGGCAGGCCTGGCCGGGCGGGCCGACCGACAACTGGGCCAGGCATTACAGCGGCAAAATCACCGTCGCGCAGTCCGGCACGTGGACCTTCTACACCAACAGCGACGACGGTTCGGACCTCTGGATTGACGGCTCGCGCGTCGTGTCAAACGATGGGACGCACGCGATGCAGCTCCGCAGCGGCAGCGTCGCCCTTTCGGCAGGCCAGCACGACATTGAAATCCACTGGTTTGAACGTACCGGCGTGTTCGGCCTGGTGCTTTCGTGGAGCGGGCCGGGCGTCGCATCGCAGACGGTCGTGCCGGCCAGCGCACTGTCACATTGAATCAACAGGATGAGGGCACAGCCATGACCAGCCGAACTCAGGAATCCGCAACGGTCGCGCCGCGAGCGATGTTGTTTATCGCGCTGGTCGTCATCATCACAGCAGCACGTGGAGCCGATGCGGCCACCTATTACGTCCGCACTGGCGGAAACGATTCGGCCAGCGGCCTGTCATCGGCCCTGGCGTGGAAGACCATCGCCAAGGCGGCAGGCGTCGCCAGCGCAGGCGACACCGTGTATGTCGGCGCGGGTACCTACAACGAATCGATCACCTTCACACGCTCTGGCACGGCGGGAAACCCCATCCGGTTCATCGCCGACACCTCCGGCGCGCAGACAGGCAACGCCGGCACGGTCAACGCCACGCATGGCTGGCTGGTCGTGTGGACGCTCAATGCCGCGAACTACGTGACCATCGACGGATTCACGTTCCCCGGCGGAAATACGGCCCTGACCATCATCGGCAGTTCCAACGTCATCGTGCAGAACTGCAGCGTCACCGGCTCGTCCACGCATTCGATCATCATCAACTCGGCGAGCGCCGTCGCGGTCTCCGGATGCACCGTTTACAGCAACAGTAACCGCGGTATCTATCTCAACGGCGCAGGCAACTGCTCGATCACCGCCTGCACGATCCGCAACAATTCCACGTCGGGCATCTATGCCGAGGCCAGTTCGGCGACGCTGCTGATCAGCCGCTGCACGCTGTATTCCAACAGCAACAGCGGCGTGCAGTTCCACGGGGCCAACGGTCAGGTGGTGAACTGCCTGATCCGCAATCATCCCGTGTCGGGCGTGTACGCCGACAGCAGCAACACCGGCAAGACCGTGCAGGTGGTGAACTGCTCGATCAACACCATGTCCACCAACGGCGTGCATGTGGACGCCGGCACGATGACTGTGATGAACTCCATCATCGCGAACTCCAGCGCGAATGGCATGAAGTGCTCTGGCGGCACGCTCACGCACTCGTACAACCTCGTGTACAGCAGCGGCGGCGGAAACTTCTCGGGCACGGTGATCGGCACGGGCGAGCTCACGAGCAATCCGCAGTTCACCTCGTCCACGGACCTGCATCTGGTTTCAGGTTCACCCGCGCTGAACGCCGGCACAGACGCCAGTGCGTTCACAAGCATTGATCTTGACGGCAACACCCGGCCTTCAGGCGGCGGATGGGACATGGGCTGCTATGAAGCGGTCGGCGGCCTGTTCACCGACGTCTCCACAGCGGCGGGTTTCGATGTGCAAACCGCCTCGAATGTTGATCTCGGCTCCGGACTGCACTGGGCCGATGTGGACAACGACGGCGATCTTGACGCCATCATCACCGGCACCAACTCCAAGATCATGATGAACAACGGCAACGGCACGTTCTCTGCCAGCGCGTTCGGCGGGGGAAGCGTGCGATGCCAAGGCGCGCTCGGCGATTTCGACAACGACGGCGACATCGATTTCTGGGCCGCCTGCGTCGGGGACGTCAACAGCGAGCGGTTGATGAGCAACATCGGCTTTGGCGTGTTCAGCAACCTCGGCGACACCGGCTTGACCGGACCGAGCAACAACGAGGCCGCCGCCACCGCCGACATCAACTGGGATGGATTCTGCGATGTCGTGATGTTCAGCGAAAACAAGAACTATCTGGGCGTGAACCAGGGCTCTTCAACCGTCGCGCTCTCGCCTTCGTTTGCGGCGGTGTACGGTTTCAACGAAAGCGGCGATTCAGGCAATGGCGACTATTGCTCGTCGGGCGACGTCAACGACGACGGACGCACCGATTTCTTCTTCCATTATGGAACCGGAAAGCTGTTCCTTTCCGAAGGCGACGGCACCTACCTGGAGAATGCCGGCGGCATCTCCATCGTGACTGGCGAATCAGTCAAGATCGGATCCGCATGGGCGGACTATGACAATGACGGCGACCTGGACCTGTTCGTCCCCAATCGTGCTGTCGGCTCCACGAGTTACCTCTGGAAGAACACCGGTGGGGCGTTCACCAACGTCGCGGCGACCGCCGGCCTGACCGACAGTGGCAGTCACCGCTCGGCATGCTGGGGCGACTACGACAACGACGGCGATCTGGACCTGTACATCGTCACCACCGCGGGAGGCAACCTGCTGTACCGCAACAATGGCGGCGGCACGTTCACGCTGGTGAGCGAGAACGCCGCCGCCACGGGCGACAATCACGATGCGGTGTTCGTGGACTACGACAAGGACGGCGACCTGGACCTGGCGGTGACCAGGCAGGGGACCACCAACGTGTTGCTGCGCAACGGAACCAACAACTCCAACTACCTGCGCGTGCGCGTGGTCGGTCACGGCAATGGCGCGACAAACATGGCGGGCATCGGCGTGCGCGTCGAGCTCTACAACGCCGCGGGCACCACGCTGTTGCAGCGGCGCGATGTCGGCGCGGCCCGAGGATTCGGCGGCACCGAACCGCTCTGGGTGCATTTCGGCGGCGTGACGCCTTCCACCGCGTACATGGTCAAGGTGTATTTCGTGTCTTGCACCATGAGCGTGGCGGTCACTCCCAACTCGGCCTCGACAGTGGTCGGCTCGACCACGCTCAATCAGACGTTGACCGTCACAGAGCCGGCGCCGGCGATGAAGATGATCGGATGGACCGAAGTCGATCCGGTGAACCATTGAAGAACGGTCAGTGTTGTGTTTGTCGAGACGGAGGTGTCCGGATGAATCGCTCACTTGTCAATCAGAACTCGTCGCGCCGTGGGCTTGCGGCGATGGCGCTTGTGCTGGTTCTGGCCATGATCTCCCTGGCGGTGCTGGGCATGGTTCTGGGCGGCGCACGCGATCAGGACCTGACCGTCTCGCGCATGGAGACACTGCGGGCCATGTACGCGGCCGAAGGCGGCGCGGAGATGGCCATGCGCGAAGTCATCCTCAACACCGACGCCGATGGCGACGGCGGCATCGGCGGCGTATCGGATGATGGCAACACGTCGAACAATCCGACCATTGGCGGGGCGAGAGTCTGGGTCGATCGGACAGCTGTCACCGGCGG
>CAZCGB010000066.1:6283-9611 GCA_964498045.1 uncultured Isosphaeraceae bacterium | reverse complement strand
CGATGCCCTTGCCGTTGGTCACCACGGCCGCGGCCCTTGTGCCATCGGGACTCATGCATGGCGAAATGACAAAGGAGAATGCGCGAGGTTCGGGAAACCACGCCTCGGTCTTGCCGTCGAGGCCGACCGAGATCAGCGAGCGCTTGGTTCCCTGCACGCCGCCGGGCAGGTAGGCCAGCGTGCCGTTGCGCGAAAGCGAGTACCCGGCATTGGTCCAGGAGTCGAGCGTTCGCAGGCCGGTGGCCAGCGCCTGGGCCGGGCCGGTGACGGTCAGGCTGGCCAGATCGAATGGCGCGGCGAGCAGGGCGTCGGAGCGCGTGAACAGCAGGTAGCCGCTGGGAGAGTAATGCGGTATGCCCGCGTCCTTGACAAGCGTGGTGACCGTGCCGGTGTCGCGGTCCAGCACGCCCACGAACTGGTCGTAGCCGCGCTCGCCGTAGGACGAGCACTCGGCAAGGAATCGCCGTCCGTCCGGCAGAGGCTTCATCCATTTCACTACGCCGTTGACGCCCGGCGCGGTGAACTTGATGGGCTGCCCGATGGTTCCCGACTTGACGCTGACGGGCAGGATCGTGGACGTCCCGCGCTGAAGGATCAGGATTTCATCGTCCGTCGGCCAGGCGATGCTGTCACTGTGCGCGTTGGAGGGGAGTTCCGTGACGCTGACCGGCGCCGAAGAGCCGTCGATGGGCCCGCGCATCAATCTGGTTCTGCCCGATCCCGGCGAAATCGGCGCCAGGAGCGCGAACGAGCGGCCATCGGGTGAAAAACACATGTCGTCGATGAAATTTCCGGCCGGTAGTTCCGTCGTCGAGAACGAGTCAAGTGATCGCGCGTAAGCGTGGAAAGTGGACGCCCCGCCGTCGCCTGAGCGCTTGTCGCCGAACAGGAACACGGTGCGGCCGTCGGGCGAAAGGCCGCAGGTCAGAAGCACGACGTCGGGAGGCGACGCGATGTTGACGCGCGTCACTTCAGGAGGCGCATCTGTTGCGGGCGTCGTGACGCCGCGCACCGCCATCCAGACGATCGACGCCAGCGCCATGCCAACGATCGCTGCGATGGCGAATCCGGCTGCACGGCGCGATCGGCCGGCGGTGGTCGATCCGCGCACGGACGGCCCATCACCGGACCAGTCGCCGCCGGCCACAGCGCGCTCGATCTGCAGCCGCGCATCGCCCATGTCGTGCAGGCGGTTGCGGCGATCCTTGGCCAGGCAGCTGGCGAGCACATCGCGGACGCGCGGCGGCGTGTCGGATGGGAGCGCGTTCCAATCAGGCTCGCGATGCAGGATCGCGCCCAGCGAATCGGTGACGGTTTCGCCGGGAAACGGCCCGAGGCCCGTCAGCATCTCGTACAGGACGCAGCCGAATGAAAAGATGTCGCTACGCTTGTCGACGGCCTTGCCCCGCGCCTGCTCGGGACTCATGTACCCGGCGGTGCCCATGATCGCGCCGGGAATCGTCGGCGAGTGGACCACCGCGGGTGAAGGAATCGTGGGCGAATCGCCCGCCGCGACGTGCGCCGCGCCGGCCGAGGTGGACGACGGGTTCTCGCCGCTGCGAGCCAGGCCGAAATCCAGCACCTTCACCGCGCCGTCCGAAGCCAGCATCACGTTGCCGGGCTTGAGATCACGATGGATGACGCCTTTCTCATGTGCGGCCTCCAGCGCCTCGGCGATGTGCCGCGCGACCTCCAGCGCCTCGTCCAGCGGCATCGCGCCGAGCCGCAGCCGCGCCTCCAGCGTGTCGCCTTCGACGAACTCCAGCACAAGGAACTGCTGGCCGTTGGCGTGCTCCAAGCCGAAGATCGCGGCGATGCCGGAGTGATTCAGCGACGCCAGCACCTTGGCCTCGCGCTGAAATCGCGCCAGTCGATCCGGGTCTGCGGCCAGATGGTCAGGCAGGGCCTTGAGCGCGACCGAGCGATCGAGACGCGAGTCGTGTGCGAGATACACCACGCCCATGCCGCCGCGCCCGATCTCGCGGATGACCTGGTAGGGGCCGATGGTTGAGGGCGTTTCCGCCATGCACGAATCGTACAGAATCCGGCCGCCGTTAGCCCCTGGCTCGACCATGGGCTAACGGACGAGTCGTTTCCGCAGGTATTTGATCAGGTCGATCTTCGTGATCAACCCGTAGTAGTGCGTACTGTCAGCCACGATCGCCACGCGGTCGGCCCGGAAGATCGGCAGCAGGTCGTTCATGCTCGCCGTCGGCTTGACCGTCTCCAATCGGCTGGTCATGAAGTCGCTCACCGGCCGCGCAAGGTCGCCCTCGGCGTGGGTGAGGGCCAGCAGGATGTCGCTTTCATCCAAGATGCCGATGACCTTGTCGTGCTCATCCACCACCGCCATCTGGCTCACGTCGTAGAGGCGCATCTGCTTCACCGCCTGGCTGACGGGCGTGGCGGGCTTGAGCGTGTAGTCCTCGCGCGAAAGGTGCCGACGTGCGATGAGGTCGCGCAGGTCGCCGAAGCTTTCGCGCTCGATGAAGCCGTTGTCGATCATCCAGAAGTCGTTGAACATCTTGCTCAAATACTTCGCGCCGTTGTCGCAGACGAGGCTCACGACGGTCTTGGGCGAAGTCTGCTCGCGGCAGTACTTGAGCGCCGCGGCGAGCAGGCAGCCGGTCGAAGAGCCGACGAGGATGCCTTCACTCTTGAGCAGCTCGCGCGCAGTGTGGAAGGATTCGGCGTCGGTCACGGTGATGCCGCGATCGACCAACTTCAGATCGAGGATGTCGGGCACGAAATCCTCGCCCATGCCTTCCACCAGCCAGCTTCCGGGCTTGATCTTCTCGCCGCAGTTCACCAGCGGCGCGAGGATGGAGCCGGCGGGGTCGGCAAGCACCATCTGCATCTTCGGATGATGCTGCTTGAGGAACTTCGCAGTGCCGGTGACGGTTCCGCCCGAACCAACGCCGGCGACGAATGCGTCGATCGACTTCACGCCCGCGGCCTCGCACTGCTTGAGGATCTCCGGACCGGTGGTTTCGAAGTGCGCCCGCGGGTTGGCGGCGTTGCCGAACTGATTGACATAGAACCCGCCGGTCTCGCGCGCGAGGCGCTCGGCCATGTCCTGGTAGTACTCGGCGTGTCCCTTTTCCACGTCGCTGCGCGTGAGCACCACCGTCGCGCCCATGGCCCGCAGGTGGCTGATCTTCTCCGCGCTCATCTTGTCGGGCATGACCACGGTGAGCTTGTAGCCCTTCTGCCCGGCCACCAGCGCCAGGGCGATGCCGGTGTTGCCCGCCGTGGCTTCCACAATGTGCGACTTCTTCGGATCACCTGCCCGCAACCTGCCGTCCTTCTCGGCCTGGTCGATCATGGA
>CAZCGB010000066.1:0-6183 GCA_964498045.1 uncultured Isosphaeraceae bacterium | reverse complement strand
TTCCACGAATCGTGGATCAGGTCTTCGCGAGGCAATTACTTGCCGATGAAATCGCGACCCTTGATGCCATCGATTGTGAGGACGTGATACGACGTTGACGTCCAGTCGAGGCAGGCGTCCATGTAGTAGCCGCCCGAGGAGACGTCAGCGTAACCGCCGCCCCAAGCCGTGTGGATCGAGAACAGGCCGCCGTCATTCGGACGACCGTTCTGGATGGCAACGCGGTGGTTGGCTTCTACGGAGTCGCGCTGGCCGCCCTGACCGATGTGGCCGTCATAGAACAGCGCCACAGGAGCTGATTCCCAACCGCCGTTGAAGAATGGCGGCTGGCAGCCATCGTACGGACCGCTGGCGAAGTAGGGGTTGCAGGTCTTCTTGCGGTTCTGCAGCCAGTGGTGCTCGATGATGTTCGTCTTCAGGTCCGGATAGGTGGCCTGAGAGAACGCCGGTGAGCGCCAGCCTGCGGGCAGAGACCACGGGTTGGTGTAGAACTGGTTGGTGGTCTGGTTCAGGGAGAGCACGTCGGGGCTGACCATGGCCGCGGGCGAGAAGCAGTACGAAGACCACTTCTGACCGTTGGTGCTGGACGAGGGGACGTATTCATCCGGGAAGTCGAACCAGCGCTCGACGGACGCCATGACGGCGGTGTCCTTGGGAGCGTAGAAGACCGGATCGTAGAAGCGGCCGTTGAGGTACGAGGAGAACTGGCGGCCGTTGGGGATGCGGAACGTGCCGAACTTCGTCGCGGTGGTGGCGAAGTTGGCGGGGCAGATGGTCGTATCGCTGAGGGCGAAGACCCAGATGACGCCCTGGGCATAGCCAAGGATCATGTAGGGGTGACCGTAGCCGACCTTCGTCTGATAGCCAGCGAATGCGGCCGGTGCGTTGGCGCCGTACGTCGAGAACTGATCGTTCACGTACGTGATCTGGCGGTCATTCCACTCAGCGCCGTAGGTGGCGCCGGCGGTGCCCAGGTTCTTGATGTTGGCCTGGGACTTGGTGAGCTGTGCCTGATCGCGGGCCTTGCCGATGGCCGGCAGCAGGATGCCCACGAGCAGCGCGATGATCGAAACGACCACCAGCAGCTCGATGATTGTGAAACCACGATTTTTCTGCATAGCCTGTTTCCTTTCCTGGCGCGTTGCGCGCCGTTGTGCGGGAGCATGTGAGTCGCGATCAGAGAAGCCGCTTGCCGTGTGACCACGTCGGCGTCAACAACCGCTTTGCTCTGATGGCAGTTTCCGAGCGCTCAAATGATCCAGCGAGACTGAGCAGACCTTGGAGATGTGTGGGTCGAGGTCTGCGAGAAATGGTGGAAGTCTGCCCCAACTCTGCAGACTTCGCATGCGCAAGTTTACCGGGCCTTGCGCGATGTGCAAACGGTTTCTGAGTTTTTTCTTGCCTCTCTTGTGACCGGCGGCAGGCCCTGGCGCATCGCCGCTCACCCGATTCGGCGACTGGGGGGTGGGTACCCTTTCCTCAATCGACTGGCCGAATCCCCGAAAAAGGCCCACAACAGCCACGAATTCGGTCGGTTGCAGGGACACGATCGAGGCGGGTTCAAGGAACGTCCGTTTGATTGTTACCATTTCCCCATGGGCAGGACTCGAGCACTTCGAATCAGTGGCCTTCGGGGGTGTGAAAAGTGACCCGGTCAGCCGGACTGGAGACTCGAAAGCGGATTTCCCCCCGTCCCGCCGCCCTTGGCGATTCTCGGGAAACAGGGGGTGACCGCCGCCTGCGACTGGTCGAGGCCGCCTGCCTGTTCATCGTCCTGCTGTCAGTCGTTGCGGCATTCTGGCCCGCGCTCAGCGCACAGTTCATCAACTGGGACGATTACGGCAGCATCACCACCAATGAGCGATTCCGCGGCTTTGATGCCGCTCGCCTGAAGTGGATGTTCACCACGGACCTGATGGGGCACTATCAGCCGCTGTCGTGGATGACGCTCGCCTTCGACCACACCTGCTGGGGATTGCGTGCCGGAGGCTATCACTTCACGAATGTCGCGCTGCACGCGCTCAACGCCGTGCTGGTGGGCGTGCTGGCGAACCGGCTCATGCGCATCGCGCGCAGCACGAATGCGAGGCCCGCGCCGAATTCCTTCGCCGACGTCGCCGCCGCGACGCTTGCTGCGCTGCTGTTCGGCGTGCATCCGATGCGGGTTGAATCGGTGGCGTGGATCACCGAGCGGCGCGATGTGCTGAGTACGTTCTTCGCGCTGTTGTGCGTGCTGTCGCATGTGCGATACGCAGGCATGCTGGCGAATGATCGGGCGACGCACCCGCGCCGGTGGTACATCGCGAGCATTGGGTTTTTTCTGTTGGCGTTGTTGAGCAAGGCCATCGTGGTGGTGCTGCCCGCGGTGCTGCTTGCGTTGGACGTCTATCCGCTGCGGAGACTGGAGTTGAATCCGTCGCGGTGGATGCGCGAACCATCGAAGCGTTCGCTGATCGAGAAGGTTCCACACGCGATACTTGCGGCAATCTTCTCGTACATCATTCTCAGCATTCAGCAGACGCTTATCGAGCCGCTGGGCAGGCATGATCTGATCTCGCGCCTGGCACAGGCGTCGTTCGGCCTGGCGTACTACCCGCGCGCATCGATCTGGCCCGCGCACCTGCTGCCGATTTACGAATTGCCTTTGCCATTGGTTTGGAAGCAGCCGACCTTCACGCTGTCGATGCTGGCCGTGGCGGCAACGGTGGCTGTGGTTGCCGTGCTTGCGCGAAGGATGCCCGCGCTGGCCTTGGCGACGGCGTGCTATCTCGCCTTCGCGCTGCCTGTCTCGGGCGTCTTTCAAACAGGGCCGCAGATGGTGGCCGATCGGTACTCGTACGTGTCCATGATCGGCTTCACCATGCTTGCGGCGGCGGCATGTTCCCGCTGGGGATTCGCATCGAGGGTTCAAGGAGTACGAATCGCATCAGCCTTCCTGGCAATTGCCACGGTCGTTGCCCTGGGCGTTTCAACCTGGCGTTATGCCGCGCGTTGGCAGACATCCAAGAAGCTCTGGTCGTATGTGTTGTCGCAGAAGGAGGATCACGCCTTCGCGCACTCGCTGTTGGGAGCCGCGTTGATTGAAGAGAAGAATCCCCGAGAGGCGATGCCGCATTATCGGCGAGCGCTGGAGCTGCGCCCGGGGATGTTGGAAGCCTCGTACACGCTGTCGCGCACGGCGTTCGTGCAGGGCGACATCGACGAAGCTGAACGAGTTGCACGGGCCGGATTGACGCATTGGCCGGACAACCTCACGCTCAAGAGACTGGTGGGTGAATGCCTGCTCTCGCGCCGCGACTGGGTCGGCGCAGCGGCCGTGTATGAACAGGTGTTGAAGGCGGACCCGGGCATCGCCTCCGCGCAGGCCAATCTTGGCATTTCGCTGGGCGAGTTGGGAAGAATCGAAGAAGCCATGGGTCATCTTCAACGGGCGGCGGCATTGCAGCCCGAGCGGCCGCAGCCCTTCATTGTCATGGCGCGACTGACCTGGACGCACACGCACGATGCGGGAAAGTCGCGGGAGCTCCTGCGGCAGGCCCTGCAGCGCGATCCGCGAAACGCAGCCGCACTGGAATTGATGCGGCAAATCGATTCGACCCAGCCCGTTTCGCCGGCGATCAGGCCATGAGTCCACGGATGTTGATTCGCAAATTCGCTGGCCAAGCGATTTGGAAGAGAGACCGGGCCGCGCCCGACAAGCGGACGCGACCCGGGATGATGGATCGGTCACAGCGCAATCTCGAAGTGATGGCGGCGCGATGCTGGAAATCTGGTTGCGCCGCTGGTCGCGTCGAGAACGTCAGCGGGCGAGGAAATCGCGGCCCTTGATGCCGTCAATCGTGAACATGTGATACGACGTTGAGGTCCAATCAACGCAGTAGTCCATGTAATAGCCGCCGTTGGCGTAATCGGCGTACCCGCCGCCGCGCGGCGTGTTGATGCTCCACAAGCCGCCGTCGTTGGGACGACCGTTCTGAACGGCGACACGCTTGTTGTCGGCCACGGCGTCGCGCTGGCCACCCATGCCGATGTGACCGTCGTAGAACAACACGACCGGCGCCGATTCCTGCGAGTGATTGAAGAAGTAGGGCTGGCAGCCGTCATAGGCGCCGCCGGTCAGGCCCGGATTGCAGATCTTCTTGCGGTTCTGCAGCCAGTGGTGCTCGATCATGTGGGTCTTGAGGTCTGGATACGTCGCCGCGGACAGCGCGGGCGAACGGAACCCGGCGGGCAGGGTCCATGGATCTGTGAAGAACTGATTCGTGACCTGATTGAGGCTGAAGACGTCCGGGCTGAACATGGCCGCGGGAGACATGATGTACGACGACCACTTCTGGCCATTGGTGACGCTGCTGGAAACGTACTCGTCGGCATGATCAAACCAGCGTTCGACCGACGCCATGACAGCGGTGTCCTTCGGCGCGTAGAACACCGGGTCGTAGAACCGGCCGTTGAGGTACGAACTCAATTGCCGCGCGTTGGGAATGCGGCAGGATCCGAAGTTGTTGACGAAGTCATATGGCACAAGGTTTCCCGGAGCCTGCACCAGGGACCAGATGCCTCCCTGACCGTAGCCGAGGATGATGGGCGGATGGGCGTAACCCGTTTGCGCCTGGAAGTTCGCCAGCGCGGTGTTGCGGTTGCCGTACTTCGCCAGGTTGTCGTTGCACGCGGTGAACTGGCGGTCATTGAACTCCGCTGCATACGTGATGTGGGCCGTGCCGAGGTTCTTGATGTTTGCCTGGCTCTTGGTGAGCTGGGCCTGATCGCGCGCCTTGCCGATGGCCGGCAGCAGGATGCCCACGAGCAGCGCGATGATCGACACGACCACGAGCAGCTCGATGATGGTGAATCCCCTGTTGGAGCGGTTCATGAGATGAACTCCTGTGCTGAGCGTTGCGAACCAGGCGCGCGCGACAGCCGACGACGGATGTCAGAAATGAGTGAGCGCACCGACAGCGCGGGACGGGGGTGCCGGCTGAGATGTCGTTCGCAACACGTTTCTGAGCAAGATTCGTGATGCGGAAATCACGGGCCGCGAAAGAAGTGAGTTGGGGAACTGCGGCCCGAACTACTGGATGGTTCTACGGCGTTGTCCCTGTCAGGTTTCAGAACTTTTGTTGCGATTCACGTTCAGGATTTCCTTGATCAGGGTCGCGGCGTTTCGCAGTGCGTTCGTCGAGTTGTGATGGAGACATCGCAACTCGCGCAACGTGCCGGGCTTGCGCAGGATCCGCGCCAAGATCGGAAAGATGCGCATGCCTCCGGCGGATGTCAGCCAGTTCTCCATGTTCGCGGGGACGGACGTGTGGAAGTCGTCGCTGACGCCGCGCACGACTCCCCAGTTCCAGCCGCGCTCGGTGGCGATGCGCGCAAAAGCAACTGCTTCCCAATCCACCACATGCGCGCCCGTTCGTCGCCCCAGGTCGCGACGATCGTCGATGCCAGTAATGATCGCGTTCGCGGAGACGATCACTGCGCCATCTGATTCAGAGCGCACCGGCGGCGTCCACGAGCCGCCATCGCCGTCGCGCACTTCGCCGATCACCAAGGCCGTTCCCGCGAGAATCTCGTCGCGCAGGCTTCCGCAGGTCCCGGCGAGCACCACGGGCGCGCCGCGAGGAATCCCCCGCTTCGACGCCCAATTCACGACGCCGCCCGAGCCCAGGCCGCAGCATTGAACATCGAATCGATAGCCTTCTGGCCGATTGACCTGCGCGAGCGAGTCCTGCAACGCGCGACGGATGAGCGATGCTTCGTAGCGAAGCGGGCAGGCGATGAACGCGGATGTCATAGCGGGCGCGCTGACGATGTCCGAATCGGGTTGCACATTGGATGGTGACGTCATGTGTTGCTTTCGACTTCAGCGTATGCGGAAAAAGCCGGCTTCGCGTGTGCGCGTACCATGCCCGGCATGCCGACGCGTGATTCAAATCTTCGTTGGTGCGATGGGCACCTGGACATCGCGTATCTCGCCGTGAACGGCCGCGATGTCCGGTCTCCGGAAGTCGATCCGAACATTGGCTGCATCACGCTTCCCGCCCTGCGCGAGGGCAACGTGCAATGGGCGTTCGCGACGATCTTCACCGAATTGGGGATGAATGGCGCGGATCGCGCCCATCGCTATGAGGACCACGATGATCGCGAAGGAGCGCACGCGGCGGTCAAGCGCCAGAAGGAGTA
>CAZCGB010000065.1:0-9635 GCA_964498045.1 uncultured Isosphaeraceae bacterium | reverse complement strand
GGTCGAGGCAGGTTTGGAGGTGCGCCTCTCCAACATGCTGACGAATCCGTCGGAGAAGGTCGGCGGGGTGGAGACCGTCGCGGAAATCCTCAACCTCTGCGACCGCACAAGCGAGAAGACGATCATGGAAGGGATTGAGCAGGAGGACCCTGATCTCGTCGAACAGATTCGGCGGTTGATGTTCGTGTTCGAAGACATCCTGCTGGTCAACGACAAGGGCATTCAGGCCGTTCTGAAGGAAGTGGACAACGACGAGTTGTGCCTCGCGCTCAAGACCGCCAGCGAGCCGCTCAAGGAGAAGATCTTCGCCAACATGTCGCAGCGGGCCGCCGACCTTATACGGGAGGACATGCAGTACATGGGCCCGGTGCGACTGAGCGACGTCGAAGGCGCGCAGCAACGCATCGTCGACGTGGTGCGCCGCCTGGAAGATTCGGGCGAGATCGTCATCGCCGGCCGCGGCGGTGAAAAGGACATGGTGGTGTGAAACGCCGAAACGCCGAACCATGCCCGTGATGAAACCCGGCCATTCCGGTTCGCTGCTTCGCACCGCTGTCGTGCTCGACATGGGTGATGTGGAAGCTCATGCGCAAAGGGTGCTGACCGACGCGCACGAGCGCGCCGCGGCGATCATCGATGACGCCGAGCGAAAGGCGGCGCATCTCACCGCCAATGCCGAGCAGATTGGGCATGGCCAAGGTCATGCGCGCGGGTTGGCTGAAGGTCTGGAGCAGGGAGGAAGGCAAGGTCGCGAGCAGGCGTTGCAGGAGGGGCGCGCTGAACTCGCGCAATTGGCCAAGCGATGGGATGAAGCCGTGCTGGACTGGGAAGCGCGGCGGGATCGGCTCTTTGATGACTCACGCGAAGAAGTGCTCCGATTCGCCTTCGCCCTGGGTGAACGTATCGTGCATCGGCTGGTGCGGGCTGATCCGGACATCGTGCGCGACCAGATGATTGCTGCCCTCAAACATCTGAGTCGGCCGACCGCGCTGCAGATCTCGGTACATCCCGACGATCGTCCGGTGATCGAAGCGGTGATGCCTGAAGTGTCTTCCGCACTTGGCCGCGGCACGCATGTCCATCTGCACGATGACCATTCGATTGACCGCGGTGGCTGCGTGGTCGCCACAGCCGGCGGATACGTTGACGCCAGCCTCGCCACGCAACTCGATCGGATGGCTGAGGCGCTGCTGCGAGAAGGGCGATTGATCGAGCGGCCGCCGGCGCGGAACTTTGAATCGGAGTCTTCCGCTCCATGAGTGCGCTGGATTCGTCCATCCGGACGCTGCAGCGCCTCGAACCGGTCGAAGTCGCCGGATCGGTGGCGGCGGTGCGCGGCATGACGCTGCTGGTGGACGACCTCGCGCTGCCCGTCGGATCGCTCGTGCGCATCGAGCCCGAACAGCGCGTCGCTGCCATCATGCAGTCGCAGGGCACGCAGCCCGCACGTGGCGAAGTCATCGGATTCGATGGCCAGCGCTCCATCGTCATGCTCGTGTCCCACGCTGCGGGCATCGCTCCGGGAGCGATGGTCGTCGGTGACCAGCAGGCGGGCACGATTCCCGTTGGCAAGTCCCTTCTAGGACGGGTAATCGACGGGCTTGGGCGGCCGCTGGATGACGGCCCTCGCCCGACGGATACCACGCCACAGCCGTTGATGGCCGATCCGACGTCGGCCATGCGTCGTCGCCCCATCACCCAGCCGCTGCCGACGGGCGTGCGGGCCATCGACGCGCTGCTTACGCTTGGCAAGGGCCAACGTGTGGGCATTTTCGCCGGACCGGGCGTGGGCAAGAGTACGCTGATCGGCTCAATCGCGCGGAACACAGCCGCTGATGTGAACGTGATCGGACTCATCGGCGAGCGAGGCCGCGAAGTGCGCGACTTCATTGAGCATGCCTTGGGCGAGGAGGGGCTCTCACGTTCGGTTGTCGTGGTCGCGACCGGAGACGAGTCGCCGCTGCTTCGCGTGCGAGCAGCGCTCGCAACCTGCGCCGTGGCCGAGTATTTTCGTGACGCCGGCGCCGATGTGCTGCTGATGATGGACTCCATCACCCGATTCGCGCAGGCGCAGAGGCAGATCGGCCTGAGCGTCGGCGAACAGCCCGCGACCAAGGGATACACGCCGTCGGTGTTCGCGATGTTGCCGGTGCTGCTGGAGCGGGCCGGCACCGTGGACGGAGCCGGTTCGATCACCGGTCTGTACGCCGTTCTCGTCGAAGGCGACGATCTGAACGAACCGATCTCCGATGCGGCGCGCGGCGTGTTGGATGGGCACGTTGCGCTTTCGCGCAAACTCGCATCACGCGGACACTATCCGGCCATCAACGTGCTGGAATCGATCTCGCGGGTCGCTGACGACGTCTGCGACGTCAACCACCAGGCGGCGCGGCGGCAGTTGATCCGGCTCTTGGCCGCCTACGCCGAGGCAGAGGAACTGATCAACATCGGCGCGTACGCGCGCGGATCAAACCCCGCATGCGATGCCGCCATCGCGATGAAAGATGAGATGGACGCGCTGTTGCAGCAGTCGCGTGCGGAGAAGGCGAGCTATCCGCACACGTGCCGGCGATTGGTTGAATTGTCGCTGATGGCCGAAAAACTCCTCTCACAGCGAGCGCAACAGCCGCGCGGTGGAGCGCAAAATCCGCCCGCGAATGTTGCACGAAGATGAACAGCGTGTCGCTGGCGAATGCACGCATGCGAACCGCGAGTGTTTAACGATGTCGGTCCGTTGGCAATCACCCGTCGAAGTCTGCTTGCCGCTTCCTTGAAGCTTGTGGTTCACCCATGCCGCGCTTTCGATTCCCGCTTGATGGATTGTTGAAGGCCCGCCATGCGGTGGAGCAGCAGAAGCAGCGCGCGGTGGCAGAAATCGAGCGTGAGCGATTGACGCTCGAAGATCAGTTGAGGAGCCAGCAGCAGAACTTTGCCGAGAATCGGCAGGAATTGCGCGATGCACTGGTCGGCACGGTCAATGCTTCTGCGTTAAGGCTTCACGCTGCATCAGCAATTCAGCAGATGCGTCTGGCGCAGCGATTGGTCCTGGAACTCGCGGGCGCGCACACGCGCCTGGAGTCAGCTCGAGCGGCCCTGGTCGAGGCTTCCCGCGCGCGGCGTGCGATCGAACTGCTTCGAGAGCGGCGCTTCGAGCAGTGGCGGGCGTCGCTCGACAAGGCTGAGTCCGTCATGCTGGATGAACTGGCCGTATTCGCGGCGGCCAGGCGAAGGTCAGAGCAGCCGTTGGAGCATTGAATCATGCGCACGATCTGGAAAACCCTCAGCTTCCTCGCCGTGGTCAACCTGTTGGCCCTGGCGCTCGTCATCGCCTGGCTCTGGCACAGCGGCAGGCTCACGCGCGAGCGCGCGATCGACATCCGCGCCATGCTTTCAACCACCGCCGACCAGGCTTCCACGGAAGCCGGCCGGCTCGCTTCCGAAGCCGAAGCGCAGCGGTTGAAGGACCTGCAGGAGCAGCTGCGTCAGCATCCGCCATCCGACAGCGCCACGCAGGCGATGCAGATCGCGCTTGTGCATCAGCAGCGCGAGGAGTCGATTCAGCGGCTGGATGACGAGCGCCGCATGCTGGCGGCGCAGCTGCAGGAGGCGACGACGCGCATGGAGGCCGGCGCCGAGGCGATGCGCCAGCAGCAGGATGCGATGCAAGGTGATCATGCGGCGGACACGCAGCGCAAGATCGATCAGCAATTCTTGCGCGCCGTCAAGCAGCTGGAGCAGGTTCCGCCCAAGCAGGCGAAGAAAATGATCGAGACGATGGTGTCCGAGAACAAGCTCGATCAGGCGGTGGCGTACCTTGATTCGATGAATCCGCGTTCCGCGGCGAAGGTGTTGCGCGAGTTCAAGGCTGACGCCGAGATCGCATTGGCAACGGAATTGCTTGAGCGTCTGAGGACGCGTGGTCTGGAGGCCGAGGACGGTGCGCCCTCTTCCGCATCCACGTCGTCCAATGCTTCGAACGCTCCCCGTTCATCGAACGGGAAGGATTTGCCGAATGCCGCTGCAGGTTCCGCCTCAATCGCCAAATCTCCTGACGACCCCGGCGCTCAATGAGCCACGGGTCAATGCGTCAATGCGCGAAAAGTCTGGCCGAGGGCAATCAAACGGTTTCGCCGATTCGCTGCGGGAAGCGCAGCATCGTCCGGAACGCGCGTCGCAGGAGCCGCAGGGTGGCCGGCGCAAGCGTGACACGGAGCCTGACGCGCAGGTCGAGGATTGTGGACTGGCACGCAACGACGCGAGTGCGACCTCGCCATCGGACGCGCCAGCGACCGGCCATTCCGATGAGCAACCCGGCGGCGATGCGCCTGTCGCGGATGCCGCGGCTGTGTCCGAGTCGCAGCCGGCGGCGCCGGCGCATCCGGAATCCGTTCAGCCTGCCGCGCAGGCTTTGAACTCGACGCAGGTCAACGTGAATCCGGCGGCGATCGTACAGACCCAGGCGGCTGGCGGATTGCCCGCGATTGTCGTTGCGACAGCGGTTCAAAACTCCGTTGGCAAGGCACCTGATGCGCTTGAAATGAAGGGCACGAACAGCGCGCCTGGTGGCCATGCGGTGACCGGGGAAACTCGGGTGACGCTGACATCGTCGCAGCAGTACGCTCAGATGCCGCCGGCACAGCAGTCCGCTGGCATGACGGGAGCGTCCGATGACGCTGATGCTGTCGCGCAATCGAACGCAAAGAATGCTGCGTCGACAATGACGCCTGTCGCAATCACTTCCACTGAAATGCCGGGCATCCAGGCGACCAGGCGGAATGTCGAATCGACCTCAAGCGACGTCGATGCGATCGATGGGCAAGCGGATGCAAATGCTCAGTCGCCTTCAGCGGTGAAGGCGAAATCCCAAACGCCACGATGGGCGTCAGCGGAATCCCGAACTCCATCCCATGAGCCTGCGACCACCCCCGCGACGGCTCGAGTTGCTGTGGTGGAGCAGGCAGTTCGTGCGGAGAATGCAACCGGTCAGGCCGCATCGATGCAGGCGGACGCCGGCGCGAAAACAGATGGCTCGCCATTCATCATTGCCGGACACTCTGCGCCTGGTTCTGGCGCGCACGTCTCAACGCGCGGCGAACAGTCTCTCAGCAACCTGTTGAATTACGCCAATGCGGAGACGGACGTGCCCACGTTCGCTTCGCAGGCGATTCGCGGCCTGACGGCCATGCTCAACCAGCGGGGCGGCGCGATGACGCTCCGGCTCGATCCGCCCGAACTCGGAGCCTTGCGCGTGCAGATGACCCTCGTCGGCGGCAACGTCTCAGCTGAGTTCACCGCCGGTTCGCAGCAGACCCAGGCGCTGCTTGACCGTCACATAGGCGCGCTGCGGCAGTCGTTGGAAAGCCAGGGTTTGAACGTTGAGCGGCTGACCGTCCATGCTGCGCCGGCTTCCAGCTCTTCGCAACATCCTTCCATGCGCAACGACGACGGTGGCGCGAACACGCAGCAGCATGGCCAGCATTCGAACAACCAGCACAACGCTGCGGGTGGAGAGAGCCGCGGCCGGCGCGACGATGCCCAGCAGCAGCAGCACACACGACAGGCGATCGACCCGAACGCGTGGTCCTTCGCATCATTGATGGATGAAGGTTTGATGGCGTCCGCATTCGCAGGAGCGGCCTCATGAGCGCGATCAGCAGCATTGGTTCCGACAGTGGCATTCAACCGAAGTCGAGCGTCCCCAGCCGCTTCAGCGAGATGTCCACAGAGGATTTCATCAAGATCATCTTCACCGAGCTCTCGACGCAGGACCCGTTCAAGCCCAACGATTCCGGCGCGCTGCTGGAGCAGCTGAACTCGATCCGATCCATCGAATCCGACATCAAGCTCACCGATCAGCTGCAGTCGCTGGTGACCGAGAATCAGCTTTCGTCGGCAAGCGGCATGATCGGCAAGTTCATCGGCGGGCTCACTGCGGAGAATGATCGCGTCGCGGGCTTCGTCGTGTCGGTCATTCGCCAGGGCGATGACATCACGCTCGAGCTTGACAACGGCTGGCATGTGCCGATCTCAGGCGTGGAGACGGTGATTGATCCCGATCTCCTGCCCGATGCGCCTCCCACATCCAACGAAGGCAGCGGCAGTGCGACGACGACGGCATGAGTGAAGCTGCAGGCCCATCGCCAGCGGTGAAGAGACGACCGAGTCACGGAGCGACGCATGAGCATCAACAACCTTTCCAACGGCTGCAACGGTCTGGGCCAGCTCAACTCCCGCCCAACGTTTCTGCGCGATGATGGTCCGCCCGCGCTGATCAACACCGTTGACCGATACACAATGCAAGGCTCGTCCGCAGCCAACGGCAACGGCGAAGGAACGCGGCTTCTGTTCGATGGTGGCGATGCGCGGCCTGATTTCCGCGCCATCGCCCAGGCGCTTCTCGCCCGGTTGGATGCGCTTCGAGAGCGATACGACAATCAGTTCGGACAGGATGCCGGCGAGCAGCCCAGCGGTGACGAGACGGGCGAATCGATGATGCGAAGCAACGGCAGCTTCGGCGGTCATCAAGGCTGGTGGCACGGCAACAACTGGTACAACACGGGCGGTGCGCCGAATTCGGGCTCTTCGACAGGCGCAAGCGTGCCGACGACTCCCACCGCGCCTGTACAGACGCAGACTCAGACTTCATCGCCGCCGCCTGCATCGACAAACAGCTCTGGCGAAGCAACGGGCAGCGGCTCATCGCCGACGCCCACCGTCCCTGCCGGCTCAACGCCGCCAGCCAGCGCTCCCGCGCCGGTCGTGCTCGGCAACACATCCGCGAGCAACGCGATCCACCTCAACAGCGGCGAAACGACGATCGCCAATACCACCATCACGGGCAACACCGGCATTGTCGGCGACAACGCGACGCACGTCACCACGCTCAACGTCAGCAATGTCGTCATCCAGTCCACCAACTACGGCATCTATCTCGGCGAGTGCGACAACCTCAACCTTGCCAACGTCAACATCACTTGTGATCCAAGCGGCGGCGATTCCTATTCGATTCGAGGCTACGTCCGCAACTTCGTCAGCAGCGATTCGACCTTCAACTCCGGCATCAAGGCCTTCAGGCTCTATGGCGTCGAAGGCGGATCGTCGACGCGCGACACCATCACCGGAGATCGTCTCATGCTCGGCGGCGGATATTCGTATGAATGGGGCGAAGCCGGCGCATTCCACAATTTCACGTTCACCGATGGCGCGGTCGACGTCAATAGCGTGGAGCTCTACAACAACACCAGCAACGTGGTGTTTGAGAACGTGGACTTCTCCGGCACGGGACACATCTCCATTCAAGCCGGCGCGCACGACGTCGTCTTCAGGAACTGCACGAATCTGCCGCAGATCCGGCTGTACGACACCAGCGGAAACTGGACGCCGCTGCCGGCTGACGCGTCGCGCAACATCGTGGTCACCAATTGATCACGCGTGGAGCGGCGCACAAAGACCCTGATCAACCATGAACGGCTCCACCGTCTCCAGCTCGCTCGATCTGCTTCGCAGGCTTGAACCCGCGGTGCGCCCGGAGACGGCCAGCGGCAAAGACGGCGGCGTTCCCGCGCTCTTCGAGTCGCGATCGTTCGATGAACTGCTCCACGGCGCGGCGGCAGGCCAGGTGCGCAGCGGCCGCCCTGTGCAGGTCAGCGAGAGCGTGCATCCTTCATTGGATGCGGCGCAGCTGGAGCGGCTGGGCGCGGCGGCCGATCGCGCCGAGGCGTCAGGTGCAAGGCGGGCATTGATGATGATCGATGGCCGCGGGCTGGTGATGGACGTCGCCAAGCGCAGCGTGAGCTCGGAAATGAAGCCCGGTGATGTCGGCGGCGTGCTGCAGGTCGATGCCGCGATGGTGGTCGGCGGCGAGGAGCACGCCCCGGCTTCGAAAGGCTCGCCGTTTGCTGGACTCAATGCGCTGACCAGGGCGCGGATCAGCGGCGCGTCGGAATCGAACGCTGGATTCACGACCCGCGTCACGCAGGCGCATGAACTGATCGCGCCGAAATCGCGCAGTGCTCGATAACCATCCGCAGTGATTGCGCAGCACGCCTGCGCCGCACCGCTTCGCACAGGAGTTTCGCACCGATGCCTTCCACCACCGCGCTGTTCACGGGCCTTTCGGGACTCTCAAGCATCGCGCGCCGCCTCGACGTCATCGGCAACAACATCGCCAACGTCAACACCGCGGGCTTCAAGTCCAGCCGCATGGCCTTCCAGTCCATGTTCAGCCGCAACTTCAGCCTCGGCAGCGGACCAAGCGGCGCGACAGGCGGCAGCAATCCCACGCAGGTCGGGCTCGGCGTCGCCATCGCCGGCACGCAGCGCAACTTCGCCAATGGAGCCATCAGCGCCACCGGCGTCGCCACCGATGTCGCCATCGAAGGCGACGGCTTCTTCATCGCCAACTTCAACGGCCAGCAGCTCTACACGCGCTCCGGCGCGTTCCAGCGCAACCAGGACAACGACCTGGTCACCATCGATGGCGGCCGCGTCATGGGCTACGGCGTCGATTCAAATTTCCGCATCGTCGAAGGCAACCTCGTCGAACTCAACATCCCCGTCGGCACGCTCACCGTCGCCGAAGCCACGCGCAACGTCATCTTCAACGGCAACCTCAACGCCTCAGGCACCGTCGCCACCACCGGCTCCATCCACACCAATCGCGCGTTCTACACCGACGCCGGCCTCACCACGCTCCTGGGCAACGCCAATCTCGATCTCACCCAGGCCGGCAACGACCTGTACATCGATGATGGCGCGGGCGGATCGTTCCTCGCCATCGAAGGCGGCGCGGGCACGATCATGACCATCAGCGGCGTGGAAAAAGGCGGCAAGGATCTTGGCACGCACTCGTTCGCATTCTCCGCCACGCCCGTCGCCGGAGCCGAGGCCAACGGCACCACGCTGCAGGACTACATGGACTTCATGAACGATGTCCTCGGCCTCGACAACACCACCATCGACGGCCAGTCGCTCGGCGGCGGCATCGCCTTCGCCAACGGCGTCATCACCATCACCGGCGATGAAGGCGTCGTGCAGGACCTCGACATCGAAACCGGCGACATCGTCGCCACCAGCAACGGCGCAGGCATCAGCCAGCCGTTCGTCATGAGCCGCAGCGCATCCGCCGATGGCGAAAGCGTGCGCACCAGCTACGTCGTCTACGACTCGCTCGGCTCGCCGCTCACCATCGACCTCTCCTTCGTCCTGCAGGAAGCGGTTGATGGCGAAGGCACCGTCTGGCAGTTCATCGCGGAAAGCTCCGACAACGATGCGCAGGACCGCATCGTCGGCCTGGGCGTGGTGAACTTCGATGAATCCGGCAACTTCGTCTCGGCCTCCAACGACTCCTTCAGCGTCGTCCGCCGAAACGGCGCCACCAGCCCGCTCACCATCAGCATGGACTTCAACAACGGCGCAAACGCCGTCTCCGCGCTCACCGACACCGCCAGCAATCTCGCCGCCGTCTCGCAGGACGGCTCAGCCATCGGCACGCTCGCCAACTTCAGCATCGGCGAAGACGGAACCATCTCCGGCTCGTTCACCAACGGCCTCACGCGCACCATCGGCCAGCTCGCGCTCGCCAAGTTCTCCAATCCCGAAGGCCTGATCGACGCAGGCAACGGCAACTTCGGCAC
>CAZCGB010000064.1:0-9772 GCA_964498045.1 uncultured Isosphaeraceae bacterium | reverse complement strand
TGTTCGTTTTGACGTTTTGACGTTTTGACGTTTTGACGTTTTGACTTTTCGACTTTCGACTTTGCCCTCACCATCCTGCCGGTTTGCCGCCCTTGCGCGGATCGCTGGCGGCGCGGATTTGGCCCGATGCGTCGATGGCGATCATCTGCACCGCGGCCTCGTTGGTGAGCGTCCCCGTTTGGTGGCCGCGTCGCCGCATCTCTTCGATCACCATCTCATCGGTCCAGTACTTGTCGAACAGCAGCGTGTCAGGCATCCATTGATGATGAAACCGCGGCGCGCTGACGGCTTGCCCGGGCGTCATGCCGAACATCATCGCGTTCAGCAGGCATTGCGTGGTCGCGGAAATGATGCGCGGCCCGCCGCTGCCCCCGGCGATGAGCGCGACCTTGCCATCACGCAGCACGATCGTCGGCGACATGCTGCTCAAGGGCCTCTGGCCCGGATGCGGCCGGTTCGCCTCGCTCTGCGTCAGGCCGAAGGCGTTGGAATCCCCCGGCCGGGTGGTGAAGTCGTCCATCTCATCGTTCAGGCAGAAGCCGAAGCCGGGCACGCAGACGAGCGAGCCGAATTCGAGGTTGATAGTCTCTGTGCATGATACGGCCATGCCCGCGCCGTCGATGACGCAGAGGTGGCTTGTGCCCGAATCCTCAGGAAGCAGTTTGACGCCATACGTCGCCGCAGGCTTGGTGCGATCGGGATCAATCGCCGCCGCGCGGGCGCGAAGATTTGCTTCCGAGAGCAGTTCATCCACCGGCACGTCGGCGAATTCGAGATCGCACAGCCAGCGCGCGCGATCGGCGAAGGCGTTCTTCATTGCCTCGGTCGTGCCATGCACATAGGCCGGTGAATTGGGTATGAGGAAGAGCAGCTCCTCGCGCCAGAACTGTTCAAGGATTCCCAGCGTCTGAAGGATCGCGATTCCACCCGAAGATGGCGGCGGCATCGAGAGGATCTCGTACTCTCGGAACGATCCATGCAGTGGCGTCATCTCGCGCACGCGATAGCCTGCAAGGTCGGCCGCCGTCAACGTGCCGCCGCTTTCTCGCATGCATCCGATGATGGCGTGCGCGATCGCGCCATCGTAGAACGCCTGCGGACCATCATCGGCGATCAGCCGCAGCGCCTTCGCCTGCTCGGGGTTGCGCAGCACGTCGCCCACCTGCACATGGCCGCCGCGGCAAAGATCAGTCCAGATCACGCCCATCGACCGCTCAAGATCGGGCCGATTCTCCAGGACGTTGGCGATGGACGCGGTGGCGGCGACGAACGCGGCGTCGGCTGGGAAGCCATCTTCCGCCGCGCGGATCGCTGGCTGAAGGACCGTTTTCAAGTCCAGCGAGCCGAACTCTTTGAGCGCAAAGCACAATCCCGCGACGCTGCCCGGCACGCCTGAGGCTTTGCAGCCGAACCGGCTGGCGGTGGGGTCATCGACTTGCAGGTAGAAATCATGGCCGACGGATGCAGGACACGTCTCGCGGTAGTCGAGCGCCACGGGTTCGATGCCCGGCCCGGCGATGAGCATGAATCCGCCTCCGCCCAGGCCGCAACTGAAGGGTCGGACCACGCTCAGGCAGAAACTCGTCGCGACGGCCGCATCCACCGCGTTGCCGCCTTTCCGCAGCATTTCAAGGCCTGCGAGCGACGCCAGCGGATGATCGGCTGCCACCGCGCCGTGGTGATAAACGGTTTCGGACGCGGTGGAAGTGACGGATTGATGTGATGCGCAGCCGTTCAGCAGCATCGCGATCAGCGGCGCGAGCGGGCGAAGTCGCAAGAGATGTCGAACGCGCATGGGCATGCGAATCAGCATATCGCGCCGCTCCCCTCTCCCTCGGCTGTTCGTCGTGATGCGACAACCGTTCTCAATCGAGGGAGAGCGAATGCGCATCACCTTGTTCGATGTTGGAACTCCGATCACCAGCGCCCCGATTTCATCACTTGCCAGTCGGCGCATCGACGATCATTCGCTATCATCAAAGCGCGTCACGGTTTCCGTTTGCGATCGCGTATGAAAATCACCATCGTCACCCATCTCGAACGTGAAGATGATGCCAAGTCGTATGACGTCGTCATCGACCATGTGCATGATGCGCTGCGCGAACTCGGCCATGAGCCGATGATCCTCGGCACGCATGGCGATCTGCGCAAGATCATCGACGGCGTGCGCGAGCAGAAACCCGACCTCGTCTTCAACCTCATGGAGAGTTTCGGCTCGACGCTCTTCGGCGCGGTCGGCGTGGCGGGCCTGCTGGACCTCCTGGGCATCCCGCACACCGGCGGCGGGCCCGGCGAGTACTACCTGCAGGAGGACAAGGCTCTCACCAAGAAGTTGCTGAAGTACGAGGACATCTTGTTCCCCGACTTCGCGGTGTTTGCGATGAACGCCGACATGGAGACCGGCGGCAACCTGCACATGCCCCTGATCGTCAAGCCGCTGCGCATGGACGCCTCGATCGGCATCCACGCCAAGAGCATCGTGTATTCGACCAAGGAACTGATGCAGCGCGTGGCGACGATCCACAAACTGCCCGACAGTGCGCTGGCCGAGGAATACATCGAAGGCCGCGAATTCTTCGTGAGCATCCTGGGCAACACGCGCCCGCAGGCGTTCCCGCTGATCGAAGTGGATTTCTCGGGCCTGCCCGAAGGCATGCCGCGCGTGCTGGATTCCAAGGCAAAATGGAATCCGCGCAGCCGCGAGTACAAGGGCACCAAGACGGTGCTTGCCGACATCCCCGACCAGTTGAGGCATCAGTTGCAGCGCGTCGCGCTCGACGCCTATCGCGCGCTGCGCGTGCGCGACTACGGCCGCATCGACCTGCGCATGTCGAACATCGGCGAGATCTACGTCATCGAAGTCAACGCCAGCTGCTATCTCGAGAAGAACAGCGAATTTGCGATGGCGGCCGAGGCGGCGGGATACGACTACCCGCAGCTCGTGCAGCGCATCGTGGAGTTGACGATGGAGCGATACGGCGCGAAGTGTGACACTCCAGTGCCGCCTGCTCCGCCTGTGGACGCGATTGCGAGCGCCCCGGCGTCAGTGTCGAAGTCGTGAGTACAAGACGGCACGCTCAGGGCAGATACGTCCCGCGATGCACGTAGTTCATCGCCAGCGCGGTGACGAGCGTGGTGATGGCCATCATCGCCTCGTGTTCGCGATCGGCCGGGTACACCTGCTTGAGATCGTCCGCGAGCTTCGCCAGGTGCTTGAGCATCGGCCGCGTGTGCTCGGGAAAGTGGCCTGTCCAGCGGAAGACGTTCACGGCGAGTTCGCGCTCGATCTTGCGTATCAGCGCGCCTGCCGGCTTTCGCGGCGTATCGGGCGCAGCGCTTTCGGGCGTACCGAATTGCTCAAAAATAGCCGTCAACGCGCCTTCGACGCCCGCGGGCAACTCCAGCTCTCCCATCCGAAGCCGCTTGTAGTAATCATCGACGGAGTAGGAGATGTCCGAGACGTCTTCATCCGATTCCTGCGTGCGGACCAGCGGTTCCTTGTCGCGAATCTCGCTGATCACGCGATCGCAATATTGCAGCTTCGCCAGGGCGGTGGGCCAGTTGGCGTACGTGTCCCGCCATGTGCGTGGCGCAACGACCACGCCGTTTGAAGACGACGGCGATGCATCCTGCTCAGCGGACTTGCTGTTCGAGGAAGCGGCAAGTGGAAGGGCCGGCGTCATCCACACCGCGAAGGTCTCTGCCCAGTCTTCATCCGGGTGTTTCTGCGCGTACCAGCCGGGCAGGTGGCGCACGTAGCGGCGACTGAACGGCGACGGACGGTATTCCTCAAGGTACGGCTGCGTGATCGAGCCGAACGTTCGAATCCAATCCTCGCGCTCGTACAACCGGTACGCGTAATTCACCACGTGCCCCATCTCGTGGCGAAGGTAGCGCATGATGTCTTCTTCGCCCGCGCCTTCCACAAGCACCGCCTGCTCGGCCTGGATCGCCACCAGTTCCGGCCGCGCGAGGTAGAACGGGATGCCGATGCTCACCGTCTGGAACGGCACGCCCCATTCGGTGGAAAGATAGAAATGGGGGTGAAGCTTCTGGAAGCCGATGGCATCGAGTTCGCGCTCAAAGCGGGCGATGATTGGTTGCAGCGGCGTGCCTTCGATCTTCAATCCCAGATCGCGGATCTGCGTGTTGCGCAGGTTCGATTCCTGAAATCGGGGATCGGGCGGAGGCATGGGGCAGGATCATAGCGAACCTCGCCGATGGTCCTTGCCGGCCGTGTTTTCCGCAATCAAGGCAGGGGTTTTGCGCGACGTCGCATGTGCCCCCAGATCATGAACAGCGCCACCGGCGGCAGCAGCCACCAGGTGCGGTTGAACAGGAACCCCTGCGCGCACATGGGCACGCAGGCGAGCGTGATCCCGGCGAACAGCCAGCGATCGCGGCTTGTTCGCAGCGGGCGACCGGTCGCCATCGCGGTGATGACGTAGGCGGGGAACAGCAATCCGTAGCAGGCGAGGAAGGAGAGATACACCCATTCGCCGGCGACGTCGGCGTTAAGCGCCAGCCGCGCAATGGTCAGCGCGGCGGCGGCGAGCAGCGGCGCGAGCATCGCCCAGGCGCGGGCGTGCGATGCCTCAATCGCGGGCGAAAGCCTCGCTTCGCGCAGATGCACGCCGATAGTGAAAATCAATTGCGCGAAGATATGGCCGACCGCAAGCAATGCCGCGACACGGCGGGTCCAGAGCGTGCCGTCGCACCACAGCATCACGGTGAGGATGAGCATGAGCGCGAACGTGATGCCGAAGACGGTGAAGGCGGCGCGGGGTTTCTCCGCAGATTGGGCGGCGCGATGGAACGTCAGATCAAGGTATGGACACAGCAGGAACCCGAACGCGAGCGTGGGAATCACCCACCACAGGCGATCGGCCGGCACGGTTCCGACGCTTGTCAGATGATCGAGCGCGCTGAAGCCGATCACCCACATCGCGGCGATGGAGACCGCGTAGGTGATGATCGCCAATGCCAGCCAGTCACGATCGCCAAGGAATGAGAACACCAGTCCGAGCAGGTACACGACCACGCCGATGACGATGGGCATCCACTGCTGCAGGCCGAGGTTAGGCACCAGCTCATCCACCAGCCACGTCGCGAAGAAGACTTGAAAGGCGACAGTGACCAGTGAGAATGCGAGCATCATGCGGGCATGACCTGCGACCAGTTGCTCACTCACAAACAAAGGTGTCTGACACCTTTTTTTTGCCGCGGCGTGCAGCACGAAGGCCATGCCCGCGCAGCCGAGCACGTTGGGGATGGCGAACGCGATGAAGCCCGGCCAGCCGAAGCGTTGGATCAGGATCGCCGGCAGGTACATGCCGATGCACCATGTCCAACTGCACGCGCAGAACAGTCCCCACAACATGGACGAACGCGGCTTGGGGGCGATTGATTCGGCAACCACGATCAAACACTACCACAGTCGGCAAAGGCCAGGGACTCCGTCCCTGGGACCTGGCGGCGACACGCGTGTGAATCGCCGCCTCGCCCGCTCGGTCCCGCGGACAGGAGTCCGCGGGCTTTGCCGCGCGTCTTCACTCTTTGGAAGTCGATCGTTTGCGTTCCTGCTTGGCCTTGAGCATGGCCTTCGGCGTGCAGTGGAAGGTGATGTCGCAGCGGCCGACGCGCAGCTCTCTTCCCTTCTGCTTCAACTGCTGGCGAATCTCCATCTCGAGATTGATGTTGAACTCGCCGCCCGCGCTCACCTTTGTCTGCAGGTCTTCGGTGTTGACGATCTCGTACACCGCTGGCCCAAGACAGGGGCGCAGGAACTTGTACTTCATCTCCTTGCACACGACGATGTACTCGCCGCCGATCTCGCCGAAGAGGAACATGCCCGCCGCGACCTCGCTGTTGCCAAGGAGGGCCGCGCCCGCCATGGCGTTGTACCAGTTGCGGTTGACGCGCTTGAAGGGCAGCACAGCGCGGAAACGCCGGTTGTCCAGCCGCTTCATGCTGATGCCCGAGCGAAACGCATAGGGCAGCCAGATCAGCGAGCACACCTTGTGCCAGAACCAGTTCCGCGTCGACAGCCGACTGATGAACGCCTCCATGCGCTGCCAGATGGAGCGCTTGCCCTCATGTGCAGGCGTGGCGGCACCGGAGTTGGAAGCGGAGGAGGAGACTGAGGCTGGAGCCGTCAACGCAGCCCCACCCACGGCCCGTTGCGGGGCAGGCGGCATGTCGCTGATCTTGTGATCGATGTTCGCCAGCGTCATGGATCAAACGGTTCCGGCTTCAGCCGCCTGCAAGGCGGCCGGCATGACAAACGGTATAGTAAGTTCGCGTACCGAAGCGTTCCACCATCGCGTGCATCGATGGTTCGCCGCCGCCCGGCCGCTCGTTGCGAAATCCCACGCACATTGCTCGATTTCGCCTGCCATTATGGCTCTTTCGACCACTGCAACTTCCGCTGCCATCGTCCGCCACCGCATCGGCGTGTGCAGTTGGAGCCTCAAGCCGCGAAACGTCGGCGACTTGATCGATGCGCTTCAAAGGTTGCGGATCAGCAGCATGCAGCTCGCGCTTTCGCCGCTTGTGCATGAACCGGAGTCGTGGCGCGATGCGGTTCCGCACCTGCGCGACGCCGGCATCGAGATCCTGTCAGGCATGATGGCCACCAAAGGCGAGGACTATTCGACCCTGCAATCCATCGCCCGCTCCGGAGGTGTTCGCCTCGATGAACACTGGCTGGCGAATTTCGAACACGCTCGCGCCGTCGCGGAAATCGCAGCCCGGCATCGCATCCATCTGGTCACGTTCCACGCCGGGTTCATCCCGCACGATTCCGCTGACCACGGCCGCGGGCGCATGCTGGATCGTCTTGGCGCGATCGCCGACCTCTTCGCAGCGCACGCAATCGACATCGCCTTCGAGACCGGCCAGGAGACCGCGGCGACGCTGATCGACGCGCTGGATGCGCTCGCACATCCGAACGTCGGCGTCAACTTCGATCCGGCCAACATGATCCTCTACGGCATGGGCGATCCCATTGAATCCCTGCGCATGCTCGCGCCTCGTGTGAAGCAGATTCATGTGAAGGATGCGAAGCCGACCGCGCGGCCGGGCGCATGGGGCAGCGAGGTCGTCGTCGGTACGGGCGCGGTCGATTGGAAGCGATTCTTCGAAATCGCAAAGGCGATCGTGCCGCCGGTGCATTTCGTCATCGAGCGCGAGGCAGGGCCGAACCGCGAGGCGGACATCGCCGCGGCGGCCGAGGTGATCGCCGCTCACCTGTAACTTTGTACGTTTGCCGGACCGAAGAGATTACGCCGGCGAGGGCATCACGCCTTCGCTGGGGAAGTCAGGTGCCTTGCCGCCCGGCGCGGGGCGGTTGGATTCGGGCGCGGCGGTCTTGCCTTGCGCGGCGTTGGCGGCGGCCTGAAGCAGTTCGCTGACGGTGGGCTTGTCGAGCCGATCGCCTCGCATGATGCGCTTGACGTCTTCGCCCTGGAGGGTTTCATACTTCAAGAGCGCTTCGGCGATGAGGACGGTCTTGTCCCAGTTTTGATCGAGAAGGCGCGTGGCGTCGTTGTAGGCTGAGTCGATGAGAGCCTTGGTCTCTTCATCGATGATGCGCGCGGTGGTGTCGGAGTAATCTTTCTCCGGCATGAAGTACTCGCGCGTGTCGACGCCGGCGTAGTTGACGAAGCCGAGCTTGTCGGACATGCCCCATTCAAGGATCATGTGCCGCGCGTACTGGGTGACCATCTGGATGTCCATGGCGGCGCCAGAGGAGATTTCGCCGGTCTTGCGATGTTCGGCGATGCGACCGCCGCAGAGGACGCGCATGGTGGCGGTGAGGTACTTGAGCCCAAAGCCGTAACGGTCCTTATCAGGGAGGGAGAAGGTTGCGCCGCCCATGTTGCCGCGCGGGATGATGGTGACTTTGTGGAGCGGGTCGGCGTCTTCGAGGAGGGACTGGATGACGGCGTGGCCGGCCTCATGATAAGCGGTGGCGACGCGTTCCTTCTCTTCGATCTTGCGCGACTTGCGTGCGCGGCCGAAGCGGATCTTGTCGCGGGCTTCCTCGAGATCGGCCTGTTCGACGTAATCCTTGACTTCCATGGTGGCGAGGATGGCGGCCTCGTTCATGAGCGCGGCGAGATCGGCGCCGGAGAACATGGGCGTGCCTCGCGCGAGGCGTTCGAGATCGACATCCGGCCCGAGTTTCACCTTGCGGGCGTGCACTTCGAGGATCTGTCGGCGGCCGACGAGATCGGGCAGCGGGACCTGCACCTGACGGTCGAATCGGCCCGGTCGGGTGAGTGCGGGATCGAGGACGTCGGAGCGGTTGGTGGCGGCGATGACGATGACCTGGTCGTTGGCCTCGAAGCCGTCCATCTCGACGAGGATGGCGTTGAGGGTTTGCTCTCGCTCGTCGTGACCACCGGTGGTGAACCCGCCGCCACGCTTGCGGCCGACGGCGTCAATTTCATCCAAGAAGATGATGCACGGCGAATTCTCCTTCGCCTGCTTGAAGAGATCACGTACGCGCGATGCCCCGACGCCAACGAACATCTCAACAAAGTCGGAGCCGCTGATGCTGAAGAACGGCACGTCGGCCTCGCCGGCGATCGCTTTCGCAAGCAGCGTCTTGCCGCAGCCGGGCAGCCCCACGAGCAACACGCCGCGAGGGATTCTCCCGCCGAGCCGCTGGAACTTCTTCGGATTCTTCAGGAACTCGACGATCTCCTTGACCTCGTCCTTGGCTTCATCGACGCCCGCGACATCGCCGAAGGTGACGTTGACCGTGTCCTTGGACGACATGCGGTGCCGCGACTTGCCGAACGAGCCGAGCATGCCGCCCGGGCCCGCTCCGGCCGAGCGCATCGAGCGCGCGATGAAGAACCAGATGAGTCCGATGACCAGCAGGAATGGAGCAAGCGTGATCAGCAACTGCATCCACACGCTCGTGCCGGTGTTTGCGCGGAAGCCCGCGTTCATCGACTTGAGTTCATTGAGATACCACTCGCGATTCGATCCATCGATGCGGGTGTAGATCAGCGTGCCATCTTCACTCGGCGGGAAGCCTGCTTCGCCGGGCTTCACCATGGCGAGGATGCGCGTGTCTTCGACGACCACCGGCCCCTTGGTCTTGTCGTTCTTGGGGTCGATCAGCGCGGCGAAATCGCGCCAGTTCTCGATCTCGCGGCCGCGCTGCGAGCCGTTGAGCACGACGAACAGCATGATGAGCAGGCCGAGGATGACCACCCAGCTCATCAGACCGCGCGTAAACCGCACAGGCGGCGGGACCTGCGGCCCCTTGCCTCCGCGGCCGGAAAGCTCGCGGTCGTCGGAGCCCTCATCTGGACGGACGTTGGAGTTCTTGTTGTTGCGCAAGTCTTGGGGCATGTGTGTCAGGTCTGAGCGTTCCTGAATTATTCGCATCCGGGCGGCGGTTTTCTTCAATCGCCTCCGAATCGGCTTCGAGCCGCCAAAACGGCGGCAATCCCGTCATGCGGCCGATCAAGCGACAGGGATCATTCACCAATCCGATTGCAGTTCCGAAACGATGTCGCGGGCCAGTTGTTGTACGACTGCAAACTCGCCGAGTTCGATCGGCTCTGAGGATGGCGCCGAGGGCACGAACAGCGCATTGCCCGCAAAGTTCTTCCGTTCAAGAAGCGGTTTGCCTGAACGCTGATCCTTCCATTGGAAGTCGATCGTCACGCTCACAATGACCTCTTCACTCAAACCCGTGGTTCGCGATTTGGAAAGTTGATCAAGTTTGATCTCGCGCACCTGTCCGAGAATC
>CAZCGB010000063.1:0-9807 GCA_964498045.1 uncultured Isosphaeraceae bacterium | reverse complement strand
CTCGTTCGCCGCGGCGGGGCGACGATTGTTTGTGCCCGTGACGCCATTGATTCGGCCCGAGCCCGCCGCCGCTGAACCACCTGCATCATGATCATCGTCAAACTCCTCGCCGCCGCTTGCGGCTTGCTCGCCAATCGAACCGTCGAGTGCGAACCGGCTTGACTCGAAGTCGAGCAGGTCGTCGCCGAATGCCAGTTGCCGATCAGTCTGATAGCACGCAATGAGTCCAAGGGCGGCGACAGCCACAGCGGGCCATGCGAGGGCGATGGCTCCAAATGCCGCGAGCGCGAGGCCGGTCACGAAGCCGACGCGCACGCAGATGCGCATCGCGCCGCTCCAGCCTTTGCTGTTCCACAGGAGCGCGTGCAGCAACCGTCCGCCGTCGAGCGGGAACATCGGCAGAAGATTGAACGCCAGCACCATGATGCTGAGAGCGTTCACCATGTACAGCACCAGCAGCGGCATGGAGCGCGCGATCGCGGGATCCCTCGCGAATTCCAGCGGACTCAACGGATTTGGAAACAGGACATTCCAGTCGCGCGTGAGCAGGAACAGCACAGGGCCCGCGAGCGCGAGAATGGCGACATGCACAAGCAGCCCGCCGAGGGCGGTCCAGAAGTGCGCCCGCGGCGTGTGCGGAGGATGACACGCGGCCAACCCGCCCAGCGGCCACATCAGAATCTCGTCGGCAGTGCCGTCGCCAAGGCGGCACAACAGAACGTGACCAAACTCGTGTGCGAGCACCACCACCACCAGCACAGCCATCGCGATCGCCGTGAGCTTGAAATCCACAACGCTTTGCTGTGAAGGGACGATTGCCCACGATAACTGAACAATGATGAAAGCCAAAAACAGCAGGTGAAGGCGCACGGTGACGCCGCCCACGCGCAGGATGGGCAAAGACCACGTGAGCGGGTTGTCCATGGTGGGCCGCATGCCCGCCCAATCGCCGCCGGGCCTGCCCCACGCGCTGCCGCGCTCTGGCGGATCATCAAAATCGTCTTCATCCGGGCCGGTTCGGTTCATGCCGACTGCTCCGGATGCTGAGCCGTCATCCACATCAGGAGAGCCGCGATGCTCTTGCCGTCCCGCAGACGACCATCGTGCGCCATCTGCATTGCGTCGCGTCGCGGGATGACTTCGACATGGATGTCTTCCCCTGCTTCCAATCGCTGGCCGACGTGCGTCAGGCCTTCAGCCAGATAAGCGTGCATGCGTTCATCCGCGAATCCCGGAGACGTGTAGAACTCGCCGAGTTTTCGCATGCGCTGCGCTGTATAGCCGGTCTCCTCCTCCAGTTCGCGCAGCGCGGCGAGCTCGGGCAGTTCACCGGACTCGAGTTTGCCTGCCGGAAACTCCCAGAGGCGATCATCCACGGCGATGCGGTAGTTGCGTATCATGACGACGTTGTCGGCATCGAGCGCCGGCACGATGACAACGGCTCCTGGGTGCCGCACCACTTCGCGGCGGATCGCGCGGCCGCGTGCGTCGGTCCATGACAGAGCCTCGACCTTGAACAGCGACCCTTCATGGATGGTTTCGACATGTCGCCGGTCATTCATCAGGACGATGATAGGTCGTTTTCGGAGTCCACTGCCCCCAACGGGTCCGCGGTGAGCCGTTCAATGACCGAACAGCAGCGCGCGCACAGCTCCGTCGCCACGGCTCGTGCGCCCATCGTGCAATTGAAGGACGTGTACAAATCCTTCGGCCATCAACGTGTTCTTCGAGGCGTTTCCGTGGATTTCGCAACCGGACACACCACCGTGGTGCTTGGTTCAAGCGGCTGCGGAAAGAGCGTCATGCTCAAGCACATCATCGGCCTGCTCCGGCCCGATTCCGGCGAGGTCTGGTTCGACGGGCAGCGCATTGATGAACTGCGCGAATCACTTCTGGGCGATGTCCGCCGCCAGGTTGGGTTCCTCTTTCAGATGGGCGCGCTGTTCGACTCAATGTCGGTGCGGCGGAACATCGCCTTTCCCCTGACCGAGCACACCAGGCTTTCGGGTGATCAGATTGAAGGCCGTGTCCAGCGTGTCCTGTCGCTGGTTGGCCTCATGGACGCCATGAACAAGATGCCAGCCGACCTTTCAGGCGGACAACGCAAGCGCATCGCGTTGGCGCGGGCGATTGTGCTCGAGCCCAAGGTCATCCTGTACGATGAGCCGACGACCGGCCTGGACCCGATCACGGCGGACGTCATCAATGAGTTGATCTTGAAATTGCAGCGCGAGCTGCGCATCACCAGCATTGTTGTGACGCACGACATGGCGAGCGCATTCAAGGTTGCCGACCACATGGTGATGATGTATGAAGGCCAGATTCGATTCTGCGGCTCTCCCGCCGAGCTTCGGCGATCAGGCGATCCGGTGGTTCAGCGGTTCCTTCGCGGCGAAGCGTCGGCCGAGGAGCTTGAAGGCATCCGCACGATGCATGACAACCCAGCGGAGCGAAATGATCTGCTGACTCAGGAGGAACATGCATGAGAGAAGGCGCACGGAATTTCATCGTCGGCGTGACGTCGGCTGGCGCACTGCTCGGCCTTGCCGGGCTGCTCATGTCTTTTGGCGAGCTTGATCGCTATACGAATCCTCGCTATCAGATCACGGTCCTGACCAACAACGCCGCGGGACTGCGCGCCGGCGGCGGCGTGGAGTTCAATGGCGTGCCCGTGGGAATTGTGCACGCCGTGGGAACTGAGACCGCCGACGCAGCTCATCCTGTGCGCGTTCACCTGGCCATCAGTGATCATGTGATTCTTCCGGCAGACGTGGTTCCGACGGTCTTCACGCCGTTGATCGGCGGGAGCGCCGTGTTGCAGTTGACCTCGCCCCCCCATGACGCAAATCAGCCTTTGGCCACGTTGCCGACCGACGGCTCGGCCTCACTTACCGCGGAGCTGTCGGGTGGCATGTTCGACGCCATTGCGTCCACGCTCGATGAGCGGATGAAGCCGCTCATGGAGAGCCTGGAGAAGTTCAATCGACTGGCCGACACCTTCACATCGGTGGGTGAGAACTTGAACACGCTGATGCAGACGCAGGATGGCGCATCGCTGGCCAATGGCGAGCCGCCGAACCTGCGCACCGCTGTTGTGCGCATCAACCTGGCGATCGAAGAGGCGACCGAGGGTCTGCGGCTTGCCAAAGAATGGCTGAACGACGAAAACCTGAAAGCCGACGTCAATGGCGCCGTGACCAAGGCCAACCAGCTGATCGACAAGGCGACACAGGCGGTCGATCACTACACCCAGCTGGCGGATTCCATGAAGGGGAACGCTGACGACATCACCAAGCGCGCCGCCAACGTGGCCGATCAACTGGCTGCGACGCTGGAGGATGTGCGCTCGCTGGCGCGCAAGGCGAACGCAGGAGAAGGCACGATGGGGCAGATGCTGAACAATCCGGATTTGTACAACGCGCTGACCGAGGCCGCTGTGCGCCTTGAAAAGGCGCTTGTCGAATTGCAGCTGTTCATCCAGAAGGTGAAGGCGGAAGGGTTGCCGTTCAAACTGTTCTGATCGGCCATGGGGTGAACATGCAGCATCAGGGGCGGTTTGGCGGCACGGAGTTCACACGCGCGTCGACGGTCTGCCTGAAGATCGCGTCGTACATCCGCCCTCCGACCGATTTCGCGACCTGCGGGTCCTTGATCATGGCGATGGACCACGCCCGGCAGGTGAAGCGTGCGTTGAAGTTGCTTTCCACGCCGCGTCCCATTCCGACGAGCACCAGCAGCTCCGCGCCGGTCGCAGCCGCGGCCAGTTCGCGGCTGACATTTGAGAGGTCAATCAGCGGCGCGGCGCTGCCGCTTTCGACCAGCCGCAATCTTGCCGATTCCCAGGTCGCGTCGATCATCGCTGCGTGCTCGACCAGCCCCTGCAGTTCACGATGCGTGACGTCGTTGAGCGACGGCTCGCTGTTGGCTGTGAGAATCACCTCCCAGCCGCGCTTGAGCATGTCGCGAACCAGTGGCAACACGCCAAGCACGACGTCTCCACCGGCGTTGTCGGCGAACACAACAGCCCTGGGCGCCGGCGAACCGCTGATGCGCCGCAGCGGTTGACTCCACCACGCGTTGGCCGCATTCACATCGTCGATCAGCCACGGCCGGGCCGGCACGCGCGACAGCGTCTCCTCGAACGGCACAGCTCCGCGGGCGTATCGGCCGGCCGTTTCCTTCACGCCCATGTCGAAAAGATTCCCCGCCAGCATGCCGCGGGCGATCATCGGCAGGCGCTCGTGCGCATGTGCATCGTCGATGCGGCTCAGCCACTCGGGCAGCGAGCGCAACGCCGCCTCGTTCTCGCGCCGCTTGAGCAATCGGAACTCATCGCGGATGCCGCATTCGCTGAGGACGCGCTGCCGCAGTTCATCCAGCAGCAGGATGTCGAGGCGGCCGAAGCGATCGGGCTTCTCGCGCAGTCGTTCGATCTCATCATGGAAGTCAGCCGCGGCCTCATCGCGCTCGGCTTCACCCACGCCGACGTCGCCGGCCGCGCGCAGCTGCACGATGAAGTGCGAGTCGAAGAGATCCAACCAATACCGCCGGGCCTGCACATCGACCAGCAGATCGGTGTCGCAGGCCCGGTAGTTGTCGGGGTCAGCCAGGAGTGGGAAAATCGCCACGCGAACGCACTGATTCGAATGCGCTATCAGTGGTTGGCGATCACGGTGATTTCCACGCGCCGGCTTTGAGCCTTGGTCGCCTTGGCCATCTGTGGGCCATAGCTCGCCAGTGAAATGCGATCGCCCGCGACGCCTTTGGAGATCAGGTATTCGCGCACCGAGTACGCGCGATCAAAGCCCAGGTGGAAATTGCTCTTGAATCCGCTCTTCTTGATGGGATCGGTGTCGGTGTATCCGACGACTTCGATGCGATCGCCGCCATAGGTCGAATTGAGGACCGCGGCCACCTGATCAAGCGATTTCTTCGCCGCCGCCTTCAGCGTGGTTTTTCCGGAGTCGAACAGCAGATCGCTCTCAACCGAGGCGGTGACGCGGCCGCCGGAGGTTGACGCGTTCACGCCTTCGATGCCTTCGAAGCCTGTGTTGCCAAGGCTGCCTGTGCCGGACGGCTTGCCGCCGGATTCCATTTCGCGACGCAGCGTGGCCAGTTGCTGATCGCGCGAGCGCAGATCAGAATCACAGTCTTCAAGCGCCTTGTTTCGCTCTGCGAGTTGGTTTTGCAGGCTTGTCACCTCTTCCTGAAGTGAGGCCGCCTCGCGCTTGGCCTTGTTGCTGCAGCCGGTCATCGGCAAAGTCGCCAGCAGCATGGCTGCCAGCAGCATCCGTGAAGTACGCATGGTCAAACATCCTTTTCTGACGGTTCCAATTCGAGCCCGATCGGCTCGCGAGCGTCTCCAACGCTCACCGGCACAAACGAATCGTTCGCTTGAGCCTTCAGCGCGGATTTGAGCCGAAGTCGCCCCGTCTGTCCAGCGGTTGCCGCGCAATTGACAGGCAATTCCACCGCGCGCTGATCAGGGATTGGAATGCGCCGCTGAAGAGGTGGCCGATGGCGCACGTCGCGCCTGCGGCGGCGGACTGTTCAACGGATTCGGCTTCACGGGCACAATTCCCTGCCTGGCTGGGATAGGAAGGGCTGGCAAGTAGGCTGCAAACGCCCGATCCACCATCGGACGAAGGAGAATCACCGTCAGCGTGGCCGCCGCCAGATGCGGGCCGTACGGCAGCTCTCTTCGTGACCTGCGGAAGATTGACGCCAATCCGATCGAGAAGACCGCCCAAAGAAGGCCGAAGAACGGTGCGAGAAAGAACACGATGATCGGATCACTCCATCCCAGGCATGCTCCGACCGCCGCAAGCAAGTGCACATCGCCCAGCCCCATGGCCTCCTTGCCGAAGCCGAGCGATCCAAGAATCCGAATGCCCCAGATCAGCCCCCCACCCATCAGATAGCCCGACAGTGTCGAACCAATGACCTGCAGAAACTGGCTGGGATACCCCGTCATGCCGTGGCCGATGAATCCGCCAAGCGTCATGAGCGCCAAGCACGGCGCCAGGTAGATGATCTCAATGATCATTTCCCGGCGTGCGTGCGGATAGTCGGCCAGCACTTCGCCGTCCTTGACGTATTCGGCGTAGTCAGCGAACGAGTAGCGCAACTTGCCGGCCTTGAGCAACGCAAAGGCAATGACCACACCGATCATCCCGCCAACGCTCATGAGCAGACCGGTCCAGCCCACACAGGGAATCGGCCACGTCTGAGAAGACGAGGTTCGGTGCGGCAGAATCGATTGCAGCGGCCACGCGATGAATGCCGTGAACGTGACAAACAGCGGAATCTGAATGGGGATCGTGAACGTGCGGGCGTCGATCACCGTCATCGCCACCAATCCAGAGATCAGAAACGCGATCACCACAAATGCCGGCCAGGCGCGCACGATTGAGTTGTAATACCACCATGGCCCGCCAATGTCGCCCCAGAATGCCGTGGTCGGTGCGATGGCGAACAGCAGAATGTACAGGCCGAGGAACACCAGCGCCATCATGAGTTCGATGATCATGTACTGAGGCGAGATCTTTGCGCCGCAGTATCTGCACTTCCCCTGGACCATGAACCAGCCAAGGATCGGCAGGTTCTCCCGGAAGAACTTCAGGTTCGCGCCGCATGTCGGACAGCGGCTTGGCGGATTGATCACGCTCATGCCCGGCGGCAGGCGGTAGATCACCACATTGAGGAACGACCCCACGCACGCGCCGAAGCAGAAGATGAACAGCATCGACGGCACATGCAACATCAACCACCCCGGAGGGAAGGCAAGAGCGAAGATGGCGTCATGAAGTGTCAAGCGGATGAACGAATGGCAATGATCGAGTGACGATCGACGAAACGCACCCGAGAGTCCCTTATCGGCGAATTCGCCAGTCCAAAATCACTCCGGTCGGAACCCAACGCCGCTGTGGTTCAATCCTTTTCCCCGCCGGGCTTGATCTTCTTCAATTCCTGCTCAGCGGTGTCGAGAATTGCATGGCAACGCTTTGTCAGCGCGACGCCGCGTCGGTACTCGTTGAGGCTTTCCTCAAGGCCGATTTCGCCCTGCTCGATCTTCTCGTTGATCGCCTCGAGTTCGGCCATGGCCTGCTCCCAGGTCAACTCCGCCGGGTCACGGGGGGCAGGGCGTTCTTCCTTTGTTGTTCTCTTCGACATTCGCGGAAAATCTACTCCCTTCCATCGAACAGGTCGAATTGCGATGCCACCTGCGGCTTTGCGGGCGCATGACGCGGCGGCGGGCCATCGTTCGTGACGATCGAGCCGAACGAGCCATCGCCCACTCGGGTGCGGACAGCGTCGCCTCGCCGCACATCACCCGCTGATTTCACCACGCTTCCATCCGCTTTCAAGGTGATGGAATACCCGCGTCGCAGCACGCCGTGCGGGTCGACGGCAACGAGGCGCTTCTCGGCGGTGGCGACGCGCTCGCGCAATCGCCGCAGATGCCGCGCCGTCGCCTGATGCAGTTCGCGCTGGACGGCGAGGATGGGCGAACGCACGTCGATCCGACGCGTCATGCCCGCATGCAGGCGATTCGTCAAGACATGAAGGCGAGTCGCACGCTGTGCGAAGACAGCTTCGGGTCGTACGCGCGCCAGCCGGGCCATGGCTCGCTGCAGGCGCACGTGCGCGGCTGCCGTCATCGCGCTGGCCGCGCGATGCAGGTCCGCCGCCTGGCGCGCAGTGCGCTCGCGCCGACGCTCGAAATCGCGCGTCAACAGCGAATGAATCCGCTGCGCGAGGTGATCACGTTGCTTGCCCAATTCCACGGATGAAGGCACCAGTCGCATGGCCGCCTGGGTGGGCGTGGAAGCGCGCACGTCGGCGACGAGTTCGGCGATCGTCGTATCCGACTCGTGCCCGATCGCCGCCACGACCGGCAGATGGCAGTTGAAGATCGCCTCGGCGATGAGGCGATCGTTGAAGGCCCAGAGGTCCTCGATCGACCCGCCGCCGCGGGTGACGAGGATGGCATCGACACCGAGTTTCTCACGTTTCGAATCCACCCATCTGATTGCGCGGGCGACGTCTTCCGCCGCTCCGTCGCCCTGGACCTTCACATCAACGATGAGCAGCGCGACGGCCTTGCATCGCTGGGCTGCGGTGTTGATCACATCATGCACCGCGGCCCCCCCAATTGAGGTCACGACGCCAATGCGGCGCGGAAAAATCGGCAGCGGACGCTTGCGAGATTCATCGAACCAACCGAGCTTGCGCAGTTCTTCGCACAGCGCGCGGAACTTCATCTCCAGCGCGCCGGCTCCCAGCGGGGCCAGCGCGCTCACGTACAGCTGCGTCTTGCCTTGCGGGCCGTAGTGGCTCAAGTGGCCGGTCGCCACCACCTCGTCGCCGTCCTTCGGCTGGAACGCGAGTTTGCGAACCGTCATCGCCCACGCCACGCACGGAAGCACGGCCTTGTCATCCTTCAACGAAAAGTACCAATGATCGCGCGTCGAAAGGTTGCTGATCTGGCCGACCACGCGCAGCGAGCCGGGCGTGTGCCGCTCCAGTGTGTTCTTGATGAGGTCTGCCGCCTGGGACACGGTGAGCGGGCGCGCGGCATCAACGTTGGGTTGCGGTTCCGCGCCGGCGGCCTTGCTGGGATCGAACAGGGACTTCGCCACGACCGGCAGTTTAGCGGCGCGGGCTTGCCCCGCGCTGGGTCAGCGCGCGTGAAGAAGCGTGGAGATTCGGGTCCCAGGGACTAAATTCCCTGGGCTTTGCGGTTGTCGAGTGGCGACCCGCTTCATCTATACACTTGCTTCGTGCCCGCCGCCGCGCCCAAACCCATCGCGCTCACCACCAACATCGCCGACGTGCCCGGCGTCGGCTCCAAGCGCGCCGCCGCCTTCCACAAACTGGGCATCCGCGGCGTAGCCGACCTGCTGCTGCACATACCCATGCGCTACGAGCGGCAGGTCGGCGCGGGCACCATCGCCGAGGCGGGCGACGAGATCGGGCCCAATCACAAGTCCGATGCGCTGGTCTCGCTGCGTGGCGAGGTCGCGGCATGTCGCGCAGCCGTCACACCGCGCAAGCCGTTCGAAGCGACTTTGCAGGACGGCACGGGAACCATTCTGCTCAAGTGGTTTCACTCGCCGTGGATGAAAGGCAAGTTGCATCCGGGCATGACCATCAGCGTCACCGGCAAGATGCAGCGGCAGGGCGACTACCTGCAGATGATGAATCCGAAGTGGGAAGCGGTGGACGACAAACGCCAAAACGCCGAAACGTCGAAACACCAAAGTGACGCGGAGTCTGAGGGCAAGTTAATTCCGGTTTATCACGCGAGCGATGCGTTGCCTTCGCCAGTGATTCATGATGCGGTGGAGGCGGTGCTGGATCAGGCTGTCGCGCTGCTGGTCGATCACCTGCCCGCGGCGTATCGCTCGAAGAACAATCTGCCATCGCTGGCCGAGTCCTATCGCATGGCGCATCGCCCAGCGGATGAGGACGAGATCAAACTCGCGCAACGCCGGCTGGCGTTCGATGAACTGCTGCTGCTGCAACTGGGCGTGATGATGAAGCGGCATCATCGCCACGATTTCCTGCACGCCCCCGCGCTGAAGCACTCGAAGAAGATCGCCGAACACATCGAGAAGCGCATTCCGTTTGCGCTCACACCCAGTCAGCAGGAGGTGGTGAAGGAGATCGCCGCCGATCTGCAGAAGCCGCAACCGATGAATCGTCTCGTGCAGGGCGACGTCGGCTCGGGCAAGACCGTCGTCGCGCTGTACGCGATGCTCATGGCTGTCGCGTCCGAGCAACAGGCCGCGCTCATGGCTCCCA
>CAZCGB010000062.1:0-9829 GCA_964498045.1 uncultured Isosphaeraceae bacterium | reverse complement strand
CTGCAGGGCGGCGACTGTTGCGAGACCTTCGACGACTGCAATCCCGACGCCATCACCAGCAAGCTCAAGATCCTTCTCCAGATGAGTCTGGTCCTCGTGCACGGCACGCACAAGCCGGTGATTCGCGTGGGCCGCTTCGCCGGGCAGTACGCCAAGCCGCGCTCCAGCGATGACGAATCGCGCGAAGGCCAGGCGCTGCCGGCGTACCGCGGCGACATCGTCAATCGCATCGAGTTCACTCCCGAGGCCCGCAGGCACGATCCCGTCAATCTCATCCGCGCACACACGCGCAGCGCGCTCACGCTCAACTTCATCCGCGCCCTCATCGACGGCGGCTTCGCAGACCTGCATCACCCCGAATACTGGGACCTGGGCTTCGTGCAGCATTCGGCTCCCACGCGCGCCGCCGAGTATCAGAAGATCGTCGAGGAGATCGGCAAGAGCCTGCGCTTCATGGAGTCGCTCGCCGGGCAGACCGTCGCCGAGATGACGCGCGTGCAGTTCTACACCAGCCACGAGGCGCTGCACCTGCCCTACGAGCAGGCGCAGACGCGCAAAGTGCCGCGCCGCGATGGCTGGTGGAACCTGGGCACGCACTTCCCGTGGATCGGCCTGCGCACCAGCGATCCCGACGGCGCGCACCTCGAGTACATCCGCGGCATCCGCAACCCCATCGCGGTGAAGGTCGGCTGCACCGCCGCCGACGGCTCCGACGAATCGCCGGAGCAGATGAACCGGCGCATCGCGCGCATCGTGCGGACGCTCAACCCCGAGGATGAGCCGGGACGGCTCACCATCATCCATCGCTTCGGCGTGAAGGAGATCGGCCGACGACTGCCGGCGCTGATCGACGCGGTGCGCGCAGCCGGTCTCGGCGGCGGCGGCGGGCGCGGCGGCATCAGCGGCGCGGGCGTGCTGTACGTCTGCGATCCTATGCACGGCAACACCGAGACCGTCAACGTCGGCGGCAAGGCCGTGAAGACGCGGAAGTTCGAACACATTCTCGTCGAACTGGAACAGGCCTTCGAGATCCACCGCTCCCACGGCTCGCACTTGGGCGGCGTGCACATCGAACTCACCGGCGAGAACGTCAGCGAATGCACCGGCGGCGCGCGCGGCATGGTCGATGCCGACTTGAGCAGGGCGTACAAGAGCCAGGTCGATCCGCGCTTGAATTACGAGCAGGCGCTGGAGATGGCGATGCGCATTGCGCGCTTGGCGCGATAGCCGCCGTCAGATGCACCGGCCGCAGCAGTCGGTCGTGCAGAACCAAACACCGTCCACGCAAATGCACGAGCTCGGCGTGCAATGCGATGTATCGCAGATTCCGGGTCCGCAGTCGGTGCTGGTCTGGCAATTGCCCACGCTGGGATTGGCGCCAGGGCAATCCGGCGAACAGGACTGGTTCCAGTGCGCGATGACGTTGAGCAGGTCGCCCACACCGATGCCGTCGCCGTTGAAGTCGCAGGGCCTGTTGACCTCGCCCCAGTGGGTGATGACCCCGAGCAGATCGGCGACGTCGATGTTGCCGTTGCCCGCGCACGACGGACACGCCGGCCGGTGGCCGAGCGACACCGCGTACAGCAGTTCCGGGCTGTCGAGCGAATAGATGTCCACGCGGACGATGCGGCTGTTGATGAATCCGACGAACAGGTGCTCGCCGTTGGGCACGTTGACGACGACATCTCCGGAGTTGATGACGCCGTCCCAGTTGAGATAGACCCGAATGCGTTTGAATCCCGGCCCGGCGATGTCGAGTGAGATGGCCTGGCAGCGCGTCGCGTTCGGCGCTTCGCAGACGATGCTCAAACTGTCGGCGTCGACGGTCGGCATGAGCCAGCAGTCGCGCGAACCGCCCTCGCTGGTGCTGAAGGTGAGCCCGCCCGCACCGCGCGGCGTGAGGCTGCCGTTGGGCGTGGTGTTGGCGGAGAACTGCACGTTGCACAGGGCCGCCGGCCAGGTGTTCGCCGGACCATTGCTCCAAGGATCATTTGCGTTTGAACCGTGCGTGCTGATGCTCAGGAGATCGTTGAGCGTCGCGCTGCCGCCGGCTGTGAGATCGTGCGGCTGGAAGTTCCACGCGGATTGCATCGAAATCCCCAGCTGCGCGCAGTGGCTGGCGAACGTCTGCTGATTCAGATACACGCCGCCGTTCACGCCGCAGGTGCCGGCGGCCGGCGACCGGCCGAGCACTGGCGTGCCTGCGAACGCGAGCACAACGGCGGCCATGGGCAAGGATAAAGGATGCATGGTTCGATGACTCCTGTTGGCTGTCGAATTCGCCAGGGGATTGGCCGCGTACGGGGCGAGCGGATCAAACACATACCCAACGCCCGAACCGGGCCTGAGCAGGGCAAAAAAAGGTCCAGAAAGACGGGGCGAACATGGCGAACGCTCACGGCGACAGCGCGTTCACGGTGTAGGTGATGTGCACGCCCACGAGCGCGAGGGTAAACGTCGAAGGCGAGGGCCATGCGACTCGCTCTCGACGGCCCGCCGCGTCAGTTCGTCGTCGACGTCACTTCGTACAGCACCCGCGCCTTGTAGATGGTGATGGCGTTGGTGGGGCTCGGCACATCCCAGAACAGCTGCAGCGAATAGGTGTACGCATCATTGTCCACCGTGGAATTGACGCTGCCTGAGGCGAACGTGCGCGGGCCCGCGGCGTTTCCGCTGGACGCGAGGAATGCGCCGACGATCGAACCGCCGCTGCCGGCGTTGTCAATCCGGTCGAGGATCAAGCTGATGTTCTGCGAGGCGTTGTCCTCGGCCACAAGCTCCAGGCCGACGATGCGTGAACCCTGCGGCAACTGCACGGCCGCGTTGAACGAAACCTGGGTGCCGCCGCTGGCTCGCAGATTTGGCGCCGACACGTACTGCGCCAGGTTGCTTGTGGGGACGAAGCAGTTGCCTCGCACGGAGTACGCGCGGCTCTGGGCGGCGTTGAACTGAAAGTCGTTGGCCTTCACGATGCCGCTGCCGCCGGTGAGCTGGATGGTGTCTGTGCTGCCATCGCCGATGTCGATCTTCGCCCCGGTGATGCCTCCGTCAAGCTCCACCGTTACGCCGCCCGAGACGTTGGTGATCTCCGCCCGGCCTCCGGCGACCGACGACCCCTGGCCGGCGAGTCGGATTCGCGTCTGCGAGCCGTCGGGCGAATACAGCCGCAGGTCGGGCGCGTTGACGATGGCGTCGACGTCGAGCGACATGGCGAGCGCGCCAGCCGCGTCGCGCCAGTTCACGTCGCCGTTGGAGGCGATCTCCATGCGCGTGGCGTTGCCGCCGGTGCGGAACTCCATGCCGCCGGCGAGCGCGTCGTTGTAGACGATGCCGCCGTGCACGACCTCGGTCATCGTCGCGCCGGGCCGGCCGAACGCGATGCCCGAAAGGTCGGCCGCGTCGGTCATCATGCTGATCCAATTGTCAGCCATCGACTCCAGCATCAGCGGCGCGGCGGTGAGCACGACCGGGTTGCCGGTCTCGGCCATGTTCACGTGCAGCCGCGCTTCGGGCGACGTGCCGCCGATGCCCACGTTGCCGCCCGGCGCGATGCGCAGCAGATCGGTGGAGAGCGAGATATTGCTGTTGTATCCCAGCGCGAACTCATTGCCCGCGGTGATGCCCAGGTTGAAGTGGTTGTTCGCGGTGTTCTGGAAACGCACCGCGGCGGCGGAACTGGTCGCGCCCGATTGCCGGAAGATCGCCACCGGGTTGATGTTGTTGCCCGGCGGAGTCTGCGTGACGTCCAGCGGAAACGTCGGCGTCGCGGTGCCGATGCCCACGCGATTGCCGGCCTGGTCGATCACCAGCGTGTTGCTGTCGAAGTTGAGGTTGGATGACAGCGACCACGCGCCGCCGCTCGGCGCGCGGGCGACATCGAGATTGCCCGAGGTGATGTCGGTCGCGGCGTGCGCATGCGAGGCCGCCGCCGCGCCGAGGTTGGTTCGTGCGGCGGCGGCGGTGGTCGCGCCGGTTCCGCCGTTGGCGACCGCCACCACGCCGCTGACATTGCCCGCGGTGGTCGCCGACGCCGCGCTGCCGGTGATGCTGATGCCCGCGGTGCCCGAGGAAAGATTCGCCGGGTTCAGGCTCGTCAGCGCGCTGCCGTTGCCCGAATGCGTGCCGGTGAACGCGTTGGCGGCGTTGGCGAAGTTGACCGCGCTGCCGTACGTCGCCGGCAGCAGCGCGTTGAGCGCGAAGGCGGCGTACGGCGTGCTCGAGAGCTTCTGCCGCGGCGCGAGCGTGGTGAACGGCCCGGTCCCCCCATTCGCCGGCGCGGCGACGGCAATCTCGATCCAACGCTCTTCGCCGTTCAACGCCAGCGCGCCGAAGTCGAGCGTCTGTGCGATCAGGCCGTCGGTCACGCTCACCGCATTGATGGGAATGGTCGCGCCGACCTGCGTGCCGCCGCCGGCCGCGTCGAACAGCCTGAACTGCAGATCGACGCTGCCGTTCATCGGCGCGCCGGATTGCCTGAGGACGCCCTGGTAGGTGAACGCCGTCGTCTGCACGCTCGGGCGGGCAACGGCTGCGGCCGCAACCAGGCCAATGACCACGCTGGCGACAAAGCAATGACGACGTCCGGTGACGGTGCTACGTGATTCGCGCATGGCGCAGTTTCTCCACGCACACTGCGACATCCGTCCGCATGGCGGCTCACAATCCGCGCGGAATTCGATGAAAGCCTGCAAAAAGGCGGCGTCAGCGATCGCCGGCGACATCCGTCGGCCGGGGCGTCGCGCGATCCATCCCCAGTTCGGCGCTCTGGCCGAAGAGCTCGGGATGCTGGTAGGTTCCGCGCTCTTCGCCCTGCTTGTCGATCTCGACCGGTGCGCCGTGGGTGCGCATCCAGCGATCATTGCGCACCGCATCCACGCGCCACGAGACCTTCGCGTGCGGCACGCCGCCGGCGATCTTGAACCAGCACGGCGGGGCGGCCTGGCCCGGCTCGGCGCTCGCGCCCAGCGCGAGCGAGGTCTCGTCGATCTCCAGCGCCACGTGCAGATTCGGCATCGCCGCGCCGATGGCGGTCAGCGTGTAGCGCGGGTCCTTGTTGATCAGCGCGAAGTACGCCGGCAGATCAACGATCGCCTCGCCCGCGCCGTCGAGCGTGACCTTGCCGCTGTAGAAGTTGATGACTTCATCGCTTTCCGCTGAATAGTGCAGCAGGTATTTGTTGGCGGGATCGGAAGGATGATCGATGCGGAAGGATTTGGTCCCGCTCGCGCCCGAGTTGCCCGATGCGAACACGGCGTAGTTGGTTCCGGTTGTGGGAACCGTCTGGCCGTACACGCCGTAGCCGGTGCTGCTGTCGGTTCGTCCGAGCACGCCGTAGTTGGTTCCGGTGGAGGCGGTGGCGTAACCCTGCACGCCGCGGCCGGAGGTGCTGTCGGCGACGCCGTACACGCCGCGCGTGGTTCCGGAAGTGGCGGCGGCTTCGCCATAGGTTCCGACGCCGGCGGTGCTGGAGGATTTTCCGTACACGCCGTAGTTGGAGCCGGTGCCGCCAAACACGACGCCCTGCACGCCGCGTCCGCTGGCGGCTTCGGAGATGCCGAGCACGCCCGAAGCGGTCCCGGTGGTGGCGGTCACGCTGCCGAACACGCCGGCACTGGCGTTGACGTCGGAGACGGTGCCTTGGACGCCGATGCCGAGATTGCCATAAGCGTCGCCCCGGACTCCCAACCCGCCGACTCCGGTGCTGGAACCGAAGACGCCCGCGCTGGGTGTCTGTTCGTTGGATGAATTGGCCACGCCGCGCACGCCATAGCCGAATCCACTGGTGCTCTCGCCATACACGCCGTAGTTCTCCAGGTTCCCGGCGCTGGCGATGCCGTACACGCCGCTGACGCCCGCCGCCGTGCTCGTGTTCGTGCCGCGAATCGTGCCGTTGACACTGGTGGAGGTGAGCGCCAGGGGCGAGGGTATCGACTGAAGAAAGGCGCTGGAGTCGATGCCGTCGAGCGTCTGGGCATCGACGTTGGTCAGCGCCGCGCCGTTGCCGGTGAAACTTCCGGTGAAGGCATTGGACGCATTGTTGAGCGTGAGCGCGTTGGAATACGCGCCGGCGAGATGCGCGCCGCCCAGCGTGCCGCTGCTGATGCTGGCCGCGTTGAGATTGCCGAGCAGTGCGCCGCTGCCCGCGTAGGTGTTGGCGGCATTGGTGAAGCTCACCGCGCCACCCTGCGTGCCGGAGATCGACGCGTTGAGCGCGTGCAGCGCGTAGGGCGTGGCGGTCAGCGGCTGGCGCGGGCCGAGGATGACGAAGCCCGCAAGCGTGTTGCAGTCGAGGCCAGAGTCGGCCCGGACTTCGATCTCGAGGTACCGTGCCGCGCCGTTGAACTGCGGGCCGAAGTCCAGCGAGGTCGTGAGCAGGCCGTTGATGACGCCCAGGTTGTCCAGGCACAAGGTCGCGCCGACCTGCGTGCCGCCCGCAAGCGCGTCGTACAGGCGGAAGCGCGCATCGTACAGGCCGTTCGCCGGCGAAGAGCCGTTCTTCAGCACGCCCTGGTACGTGAAGGAACTTCCCAGCGGCTGCGCGAAGGCCGGCGCGGCGAAGACCGAAACCAGGATGACGGCCGACAACAGACGATTGATGCGCACGATGAGCATGGCGGGTTTCCCGTGAACGCGCACGCCGCCCGGCCACGCGACTGCCTCGGCGAGGACGGCCCGTTCATCCCGTCAACGAAACGTGCGGCCGGATTTCCCACGAAAAACCAGCAAAAGCCGTCATTTCTCGATCGGCCCGGCCCAGGTTTCGCGGGCGAGCGCGGCGATCCTGCGGAGTCGATCGTTGAAATTGAACACCAGCAGCATGCCCCAAAACCCGCACGCCGCAAGCAGCAGCCGCGCGATGGCGTCGGAGGTGTTCAGCCAGCGGTTGGACAGGCCCAGGTCATCCAGCAGCCGCAGGATGACGTGGCACGGCGCGGCAAGCGCGTACACACCGAGGATGCCGTTGACCTTCTTCCACAGTTCCTTGTCGGGCATGCGCAGCGCCAGCGCGCAAGCGTGTGAGAGCAGCGCGATCAGGGCGATGACGGAAACCGTGTCGATCAGCATGGCGGTCAACGTGGCCAGGAGCGGCGAGCCGCCCAAGGCGGCGGTCAACGGACGATTGAGGACGCCCGGGATTCGTGCGACCAGCGAGGTTGTGGTGTTGGAGTCGAGCATTAGCGCGGCGATGGTGAACGCCGCAGCCGTCACCGACATCCAGCGGGCGATCCGCCGCGCGCAGAGGATTGGCTCACGGTCCACGGCGGCCGGGTCGGGCGATGTGACCATCCAGTAGCCGCACGCCTGCAGCGCCTTCGCCGCCACCAGGATGGCGGCGAGCGCGCCGCCGGCATGCCAGTCCAGCGCGAGGACCAGCACGGCGGGCACGAGGACCTGCAACACGATGGCGGCGGCGACGAGCGATGAGCCGCGCGCGATGCGCTCGACCCAGTGCGGATCGCTGAACTGCAGCAGATCACCCCGCACTGAACGGGCCACCGGCGTCCGGCATTCCGGGCACAGGTCATCGGGCTTCAGGCCGCGCAGGGAGTATCCGCAGCGGCGGCAGGCGAACTCGTCGAGCAATCGCCCGTCGGCGTCGAGCGCAGGTTCTGTCAGCGCGCCCAGCGGCTGTGAAGTCGGCGATTCGGCCACAGGCGCAGCATATCGCGCAGGCGGATTCAACCGGCTTACACTGCCCGCATGCAGATGCTCGTGCTCATTCGTCACGCCCAAGCCGAGGAGCGCGAGCAGTGGCGCGGCACCGACGATGCGCAGCGGCCGCTGACCGACGCCGGCCGCAGGCAGGCGGACCGCATCGCCAAGGTCGTGATGAACATGGTGGATGAACTCGATCGCGATGCGGCGATCGTGTCGCTGCGCTCCTCGCCCGCGCTGCGCTGCATCGACACTGTGCGCCCGCTCGCCAAGCGCAGCGGCGTGGCACTGGATGTTGACGCGAATCTGATGGAAAGCCGCGACATCAAGCCGCCCTCGCCGCGTGATGATGGCGTGCACATCATCTGCGCGCATGGCGACAACATCCCCTGGCTGCTGGATGACCTGCACATCGACTGGAAGCAGCAGTGCAAGAAGGGATCCATCTGGTGCATCGCGCGCGACGGCCGGGGCAAAGTGATCTCCGCGCGCTACCTGGCCGTGGCCAAGGACTGATCAGCGCGCGGCGGAAGCGCTTGTCGAGATCATCACTGCGCGCTGCGCAGGATTCTGCATGCAGCGCTTGCACGGGCCAACTCCTGCGGCGCGAAAACCATTGGCGAAAAACCGCAGGAAATCGGGTGTTTCCGCAATGTCGCCGGTTCCGGGGTGATTTTCCTGTGTTCATCTCGGTAGCGTGAGGCGAAGGTTGTGGTGCGGGCAGAAAGGCAGCGATATCGCATGCGTCGCAACCTCCGAACCAAGCTGTTCCTGTGGTCGATCGCGGGCGTGGCCGTCGTGCCGTTCACCGTGTTCGCTCTGCGCGGCCACGGCGAATCTTCACAGGCGGCGCCGGGCGGCGGCACGCACGTGGTGTTCGCCTACAACGAACTCGGCATGCACTGCATGAACCAGGATTTCTCCGAGTTGTGCATCCTCCCGCCATACAACGTGCTGCGGGCCCAGGTGATTCAGCGCGGCGGCGAGCCGCACATCGTCACCAGCGGCGTGAGCATCAAGTTCAGCATTCCCTCCAACACCCATTCGATCGACAAGACGAACTTCTGGGCGTTCGATCAGCCGCTGTTCGGCGTGAACCTTGCGCCGAACATCGGCCTGACCGGCAATGGCATGAGCGGCGGCATGACGCCCAACCCGCGCGGCGACTGGGAAGTCACCGGCATCCCCATCACGCCGCTCGACGACTCCGGCCGCGAAAATCCTTTCCCGCTCGCCAGCGTCATCGTGCGAAGCGGTGGCGGCGGCGTGATCGCGCAGACGCAGGCGGTGGTGCCTGTGTCGTGGGAGATCAGCTGTAACATCTGCCACAACTCGCCGGGCATCTCCACCGAGACCGACATCCTGCGCAAGCACGATTCGCACAACGGCACGGATCTCGAGCACAGCAAGCCCGTGCTGTGCGCGAGCTGCCACGCCGACAACGCCCTGGGCACGAGCGGCCAGCCGGGGGTGAAGAACCTCTCGCGTGCGATGCATTCGTTCCACGCGCCGGTGATGGCGCAGGCGAATCTCGATGTCGACTGCTACGCGTGCCATCCCGGCCAGCGCACGCAATGCCAGCGCGATGTGCACTATGCCGCGGGCATGCGCTGCGGCGACTGCCACGGCACGATGGCCGACGTGGGCGCGGCCGGGCGCAACCCGTGGGTGGATGAGCCGCGCTGCGGCAACTGCCATCACGTCGCCGGCCATCAGTACGAGCAGGCCGGCGTTCTGTACAAGAACGCCAAGGGTCACAGCGGCGTGCAGTGCATGGCGTGCCACGGCAGCACGCACGCCATCGGCGCAGCGGTCACCGACACCGACAACGTGCAGGCCATCGAACTGCAGGGCCACGCGGGCGTGATCAACACCTGCATCGTCTGTCACACGCAGCAGCCCGGCGAGTCGTTCTTCCACAAGGTTGACGACTGATCGCACAGGAGCAAACCCCATGTTCAACAGCCTGACCAATCGATTCACTCCGCCGGCGCAACGTGCGTGGGTTGCGCCGGCGGTCCTGCTCATCGGCGCTGTGTCGAACGCCTCTTCTGCGCAGCAGTACGACGTGACCGACCTCGGCTCGCTCGCCGGGCCTGTCTCGCAGGCGTTCGACGTCAAAGCCACGGGCGCTGCCGTCGGCGGCGCCGACGGCACAACCACCCGCAGCCAC
>CAZCGB010000061.1:0-9833 GCA_964498045.1 uncultured Isosphaeraceae bacterium | reverse complement strand
GTCGTGGCCGCAAGCGTGCATCTTGCCGGTGATGGTGGAAGCGTACGGCAAGCCGGAGGTCTCCAGGATCGGCAACGCATCCATGTCGGCCCGCAGCCCGATCGCCTTTGAGGCGTTGTTCGATGGGATGTGGGCGAACACGCCCGTTCCTCCCGCGAGCCCGGGCTTAAACTCGACGCCGGCGTTTTTCAATTCGCGCTGCACGACCTGGCTGGTGCGATGCTCCTCGTAGCCGATCTCCGGATGCGCATGCAGATCGCGGCGAATGGCGACAAGGTCCGGCAGCTCCCGCGCGATGGCGTCACGCAGCGTGCGACTGTCAACGGACCGGGACAAAGGCGCGGCGACGGTGGACATGCCCCAATCCTACGCCCGAACGTCGCTTGCCGGCCGCAACGGTTGCGCTGTTGTGACACGAATTCTGACACATCGCTGGTAGGCTGTGCACATGGCCCGACAGACGTCGATTGCGTTGCTCATCGCGCTTGCCGCGGTCGTGCTGAACATCGCAGTGGCGTGGGGCGCAGTGTGGCTTCGATACCACGGCGTCGGCGTGCAGCAGATGCAGACGTTGGAGCGACCGCCCGGAATGCCTGATCCCGATGTGCGGCAATATTGGGAGGAGGAGTTCGGACCGTCCGCCTTCGTCGAAGTCGCGCAATCCACCGATCCCAAAGCCAGCGTCTCGTACTCGGCCGCGGGGATGAATCTCTACCAACTGTCCGTTTTCCGCTATGACGCATGGGGATGCGAGAACATCTCCGTCTCCGACCAGTCTCGGCAGGCGCCCACGTCCATGGAGGTGCTGCAGGCCGGCTGGCCGATGAAGACGCTGCGCTGCGAGCGTGTCTTTGCGCCGAGAAAGTACGGAGTCAAGCACGCATGGATGGCCTTCGCGAACAACGGCACGCGCGCCGGCGGCTTGGTGCTGCCGCTCAAGCCGATGTGGATGGGCGCGATCGTCAACACGATGCTCTACGCCGCAATCCTTCTCGCAATGTGGATGGGTCTCGCGCGCGTGCGCCGTTCACTGAGGATTCGGAGGCGCAGATGCACATCCTGCGGATACGACCTGCGCGCCGCGACCAGTGATGTGTGTCCGGAATGCGGAACGCCGCGCGCCATCGATGCTGACCGCGCGGGCTGAATCACTTCAACTCCGGCAGATGGCGGTCCTTGCGGCCTTCATTCACCATCGCCACCGCGTGCTTTTCGTGGCGCATGAGTTTCACCAGTTGCGACATCGTCACGCCGAGGATCCCCGCCGAACCCGCGACATCGAACTTGCGAGCGAAGATGACATCCAACGCCTCCGCGAGCAATCCTGGATAGTCGACGTGCTCAGGATTCACAGACATCTTCTCGCCCTGCCTGCGGCGCTCCCAGAGCGCGCTGGGGCGATGTCCGGCCGGATGCACCGGCACGCGCACCTTCATCGCAAGGTTGACGCGCAATCGCCGCAGAGCGTTGCGGCGATTCTCGAACTGGCTCCGCCGTTCGCTTGCGAAACCGTCCACACCGGTGGGGGTGTGCGTGATGGTGACGGCCGTCTCCACTTTGTTGCGGTTCTGGCCGCCGGGACCGCGCACGCGGCCGAAGGTGACCTCGCAGTGCTTGAGCAGGTCATCAGGTTCCAGCGCGGCGGGATGCACGTACGGCGTAGCCATGGCAGCAAGCATAGGATCGATTTGGGCCAGAAAAAGGGCGATGCAAACCGCGCAATCCAGCGACGCCAATCGTTCGGCCGATGGAATGAACGTCAATTCCAGAAGTTACGGCGTCCGGCTTTGCGCCGATACGCGTCGAACGGGAGTGTTTCGCATGCCCAGATCCTCAGCCGCAGTCGTCGCCCCAAGCCGTCGCAAACCCAAGGTGACGAGTTCGCGAAAGGGAAAACGCAGCCCGGCGTTGTCGAACACGCGTGCGGTTCGCTTTGACGCGTTGCCCGAACACGAAGCGATTCTTGTGGATCACGATCTGATCTCACAAGCCGACCTTGATGCGTTGCGCTCGCAGATCGGCGAACGCGGCGACGGCGGCACCGCGTTCGACATCCTCATCGAACGCGGAGTGTACACCGCCGAGCAAGTTGAGCTCTGCCTCACCACCGACGCGTGGATGAAGCGCTCGACGACCCAGCAACTGGAACACGTCACCTCTGAAGACGCGATTGCGCGATATCGGCACGACTACGCGCTAAACGCATGGTTTGCCGTGCCGCACCTGCTCAGCTGCGAGGAGCTGTACGCGCTCGATCTCGCGCTGCATCGCATCAGCCTTGCCCACGTCGACTCCAACCCCAAGCACAAGCTGTATCACTCGATCGGCGGCAGCCTGCTGTTTCAACAGCAGGCGTTCGTCAATCTCATCGGCCACCCCGCGATGATGACCATCGCGAGGGCGTTTCTCGGCGATGACCTGATCGCGGGAAAGCCGTATCTGAAAGTCGACGAGCCGTATTTCTACCGCGGCATGTTTGGCCACACGCACGCCGAGACGCACTATGACTGCCTGACGCGCGGCATGTACATGTTCCTGTACATGGACGCCACCGGCCACGACTACGGCGCATTCCAGGTCATTCCCGGCTCGCATGAAAAGTACACGCGCGGCAGCGACGGTCGAACGCAGTTCGACGGCAAGCCCCTTGAAGCTCAGTCAACGATCACCAACAAGGCGTCGCTCACGCACGATGACGATCTTGCGAAACGATGGGCCGGATATGAATCACTCACGATGCCCGGAAACACGCTGGTGGCGCTTTCGCCGTTCCTCTGGCACGCGGTGCGCCCGGTCATGCATCGTCGAAGACTGATTTTCCTCGGATACTTCGATGCCAAGGCCATGACGCGAAACTTCGTCACAACCAGCGACTACTTCGGCCCCGTGCCCTATGACCTGAACTCGTGCAGCCTCACGCTGCTGAACAGACGGCAGCGCGAACTGATGGAAATTCATCTTGATCGCGATGCATGGCTGAAGAAGCGCATGCTTTGAACATGGAAAGCGATTTTGCGCCGCGGTCAGATCAGCCGTCGCGGGGCATCGCCGGCAGTCACCTGCAGCATGCCCGGCTTGATCTCGCTTGTGCCGGCGGCGGTGACCGCCGTCAGCGCCGGCGCGGGCTGCACCGCGTTGCCGATCGCCGTGGACGCGGGCGCCGGGGCAACGGTGCGCAGCGCGGCTGCACTGCGACCGCCGATCAGGCTGGTGGCCTTCATGCCAGCCGCTTCCTTCTCCAGCATCGGATCGAGACGCATGTCTTCCTTGGGCAGAATCCCCGCCATCACGCCGCTGCTGAAGCGCAGGCCGATGATTCCGACGCCCACCAGGCATGCAAGCGGCAACAGGAAGAACCGCGCGTAGAAAATCGGCGTGCCCCAATTGCCGTCGATCATGTGCTTGTCAACCTGCTCAGTCATGAGTTGATACGTCACAAGCCCGCCGTCGGGCCAGGGAAGTCCGACGATGTGGCCGACTGGCAGCACAAGCACGATGACGACCAGGCTCCACATGAATGATGAGACGACCTTCTCGACTCCGGGAGTCGCCGAGCCTGCGCTGAGCATCACGCCGACCATGAGCATGGGAATCATCAGGGCCATGCAGAGGGTGCCTGCGGTCATCGCCAGGGCCGAGGCGCGATTCATGATCTGATTGGTTCCCGTCGCAACGCGATTGGGATTCGGCGGGGCTTCATCGCCGGCAAGGCGGGCGGCTGCAGGTGACTCAAGCGGCCGGGCGTCAGGCGAGCCGATCGGGGCGGCTCGTTCGCCGGCGGAAACCACCGTGGCTGGCTCGATCTGCGCTTCAAGCGTCGTGAAACGCACATCCATGAAGCTGGCGACGCCCCAGATGAGCATCTGCGTGATAAGCGCGACCGCCGTCACGCCACAGCACAGGCTCACGCCGCCGCGAAGGCGCGACAGTGCATTGCTGATGTATGGTGTTGCCAGCGAAGCCATGCCAGTGATCCTTTGCGAGCGAGAATCGATCTCAGCGCAGGGCGCCGCACTCAGTTTCGTGCCAGCGTCCGCCATCGCCGGTCATCGACCCAATTCCCGCCGCTCATCACCGTCAGCATCGCACCCCGATCGCTACAGACTGAACAACCGGAACATTCGACATCAGGAGTGAGGGTCGTATGATCTCGGCAACTCTTGCCGCGAGCAGTTGTGCGAGCGCACGATGGATGCCAGCCGCCTGGAAATATCGCGTCCCCATGACCAGCACTGAACCCGATATCCTCGATTCCGCCGTACTTGCCGACGTCGTCACCGGCGTCGTGCGCATCAGTCCCGAGCAGGCGCTGAAGCTGTACCACGAGATGCCCATTCAGGAACTCGGCCGCTGGGCCGACGCCCGCACGCGGTTCCTGCATGGTGATCAGATTCGCACCTACGTCATCGACCGGAACATCAACTACACCAATGTGTGCACCGCCAAGTGCACGTTCTGCGCCTTTCGACGCGATGGCGACGAGCCCGACGCCTACACGCTTGATCTGGACAGCGTGCTGACGAAAATCCAGGAACTGACCGACATCGGCGGGACGCAGATCCTGATGCAGGGAGGCATGAATCCGGACCTGCCCATGCGCTGGTATCTGGACTTGTTGACCGCCATCAAAACGCGCTTTCCCAAGGTGCACGTGCATGCCTTCAGCCCGCCGGAATTCATCGAGTTCGTGCGGTTCTTCTCTCCCCGAGGCGAGACGCTGGAAGATCAGATCCGCGCGGTGATGAAGCCCATGCAGGATGCCGGACTTGATTCCGTGCCCGGCGGCGGCGGGGAGATCTTCGCCCCGGCCGTGAGACGCAAGATCGGTCTTGGAAAATGTGATGCCCAGCAGTGGCTCACCGTCATGCGCGTGGCGCACGAATTGGGCATGAACACCTCCGCGACGATGATGTTCGGACACATCGAAGGCGTCGCCGACCGCATACATCACATGGAACTGGTGCGAGCCTGGCAGGATCGATCCATCTCTGATTTCGCGGCGCACGGTGGCGGTCGCTACAAGGCGTTCATCGCCTGGCCGTTCCAGCGCGAGAACACGCCGCTCGGCCGCGCGAAGGAATGGGGCGAGAGTGAGGACGACGACCTGTCGAAGCCCTTCCCGGGCGATGTCGTCGCCAAACTCGATGGAAGCGGCGAGAAGGACGCGCATCCCGAGTTCGGCCGCCGCGTGCGGATGGCCGGCGCGAGCGACTATCTGCGGACGCAGGCGCTCAGTCGGCTGTATCTCGACAACGTGTATTCAATCGGATCGAGCTGGGTGACGATGGGGCCGAACGTGGGCCAGGTCGCCCTTCAGTACGGCGCGAGCGACATGGGCAGCGTGATGATGGAAGAGAATGTCGTCAGCGCGGCAGGCACGGCATACTGCCTCAACGAACCCATGCTGTGCAGGCTCATTCGAGATGCGGGCTTCCTGCCCGCGCAGCGCGACAACGCGTACAACCTCGTGAAGATCCATCATGATGAAGCCTCTCCTGATCGGCGCGTCAAGGATTGGTCCTCGCTCCGCGCCCAGAAGCTGCATGTGCAGCGTGCGGCAACAGAAGACCTTGCGCATTCGCATGAGGAAGGCGTGACGCTGACCGTCAACGCGTCCAATTAAGTCCCTTCACTTCCCGACGCCAGCCGGACGTCGCGCAGAAAGATCGCGAATGGAATCCACCACAGGAAGTCGTTCGTCACGCAAATGAGCATGGCCTTTGCGGGCCATTGCCCGGTGCCGATGCCGTACATCATGCCGATCGGTCCCAGGATTTTTCCGAGCAGTCCGACCGTGGCAATCGACCATCCGCGTTCCGGCTGACGCGCCACTTCAAGGTACAGCAGTCCGTACACGCCGATGACCATGCCCAGGCAGCCCATCACCTGCGGATGATTGAGCGGCGTCATTTCGGCGAACCTGAATATCCATTGCGGATTAAGCGCGGTGAACGCGCCCCATGCGAGGTTGTACAGGCCCGCAGCGACGAACACCGCTCGATGCAGTTGCCGCCGCTTCATCATTTCTGCGGGTCCTTTCGTCGCGCCGGAAGTTGCTGCCAAGGCCAGCCGCCTCCCGGAAGGCCGAGTGCGGCATACAAATCGCGCAAACCGGAAACGAACACGCCGATGGCCATGACCAACAGACTCCAGCGCAGCCAGCCGGGTGCATTCGGCGGCGCGAACGACAATTCGGTGGGCATGGTTCGCCATGCAAGCATGACGGGAATGAGATTGGCGATCATCGCGCCATAGAGGATGCCCATGATCGCATGCGTCACGCGTTCGCCTGCGTAGACATCCCCCAACACGCGTCGCACGGCTACTTCGACGATGAAGTCCCACAGCGTCAGAATGATCTCCGCCACGAGCACCGCGCACAGAACCCATATCCACGAGCCGCGCCATTGGATGAACGGCAATGTGGCGAACAACACGGCGTAGAGGAAATCACGTGCGGCATGCAGGGCGAGTTCCGCAGCTGCCTGCCGACCGCGCGCAGGCAGGCGCGCACGCCACTCGTGGTAGTACAACGTGTCGAACGCGCCGATGACACCTTGGATGGCCAGCAGCCACAACGCCGCAGTCATGGCCAAGCCTCCAGCATCGTGACAATGCCATCGTAGGACAGCAATTCGCCAATGACAGGCATTTGGACATCCACCTGCACCCGAACCTGTCCGGCGATGGCAGTCGCTGTCTCGATTCCTTTCACCTGAGGCGCAAGCCATCGAGGCAGCGGGACCAGCAACGGGCCGCATCGCACAGCCGCACTCGTCTGCACATGATGCGCCGAATCGTGCCGCCGGTCAGTGCGATAACGCAATTCAAGGAATCGAAACTGTTCGACCATGCTGCCGTCCGCAAGCGTGCGTTGCGTGGTGCACAGCATGTAGTTGTCGAAGCCACGTTCCCACTTCTCATGTCGTCCGCACTTGATGATTCTCAACGTCGTTGGAACATCGTCGGCGTCTGGCGGCAGCCGGAGCAGGCGGGCAAGCAGCCGGGCCATCGGCCCAGGCCCGCGACGAATGCGGAATGTGCCGACGCATCGCACCCTCGCGGATGGTTCGGAATGAGCCGGTGCTGTCGGCGAGTTGAGCATCAGCGCGTCATGCATGGCGTTCATTGGAGAGGATGCTCACCGGTCGGCCGCACTCAGGGCACTTCTCGCCGACGAGGCGGTACAAGAGGTATCCGCATTCGCAGCGAGGCTCTTCCACGTCGATCAGCATGCCCGCGTGGCATCGGGAGCATCGCGCAAAACCGGGACGATGCGTCTGGCGTTCGCCGCACTTGGGACAGCCGAACCGCACTTGGACGCGCGGGTCGATCGACTCGGCCGCGGCTCGAATCCTTGACGCCTTGCTCGCGACAGCCACTGGCACCGCGATCGTTCCTGCCAGCGCCACAAGCGATGAAACGCCAAACACGAGCATCAGCACGAACATGAATCCGAAATCGCTGTCCGTCGTGTTCATGGCGAGCAGCAACAGCAGCAACACGCCCGCGCAAAGCCATACGCTTGCTCCCGTGGCCACGCACAGCGAGCGCAGCAACCTCGAATCCGTCCGCACCTGCGCCAGCGCGGCCGTGTAAGCAAGCGCGATCGCCAAGCCGTACAGGGCCGCGGCGAGAAATGACACCGATTCCCTCTCATGCGTGGTTCCATCGAAGCCCAGGACGATCAGACAGATGCCCAACGCCGTCGCGCCAAGCGCCAGGACTTCGCCGGCCACACACACCACGCGCATGAGCGGCCCGATCGGCCGTGTCAGCACAGCCCCGAATGCCACCAGCAGCGCGAGGCAGAATCCGACCAGGGCTGGCACGCCCACAAACAGTGCGGCGGTCTCATCGGAAACGTCCGCGAACACCAGCGCGGCGCCGGCGATCGCAGTCCATGCGATGGCCACGACAAGCGCCACGATGAACGCTCGTTGCATGCTCGAATTCGTCGCGAAGAAGGCGCCGCTCATGCAAGATCAATCCGAGTGCGCAACTTGCACGAAACGCACGAGTACTCACCCGTTCGCGCCTCCTGCTCGCATCCGCAGCGCGGGCATTGAAGCCAGTAGGGGATTGGGGCGATGCTCGACGCGGCAAATGTGCGGCCCGTGAGCATGCCAACCAGGCCGATGATCACAGTCGTCACCAGCAAGCCCGCGGTGAGCATGGTCATGGCCGCGCCGATGGGAACGACCGCCTCCTCAAAATGCCGTTGTCGTTCCCAGACGGCTTCGTCCCAAGTGCCGCCTGCACCAACGAAGGAATCTCCGGGGTACAAGGTGAATGCGCCCGCGATGAACAGCCCAAGTGCGGAAGTCGCCACCATGGTCACGCATCGCAGCCCCCATCGCCAGCCGCCATGCATCGGCAGCAGAAACAGAATGCCGATGAGTGCCATGAGGCACGCCCAAACGGTGGGCCAGACGAACAGGCGCATGGGCAGACTGCTGATCTGCAACACGGGGATGAAAATCACAACCACCCAACTCAACAGCGCAACAGCGCCAAGCGCCATCCCGCTGCGCATGAGCACGGGCGACTTGCCGTTCTCGGCGGCCGCCGCGCAAGCGAGCCCGATCACCGCGAAACCGAACGCGAGCAGCAGCGACGCAAAGAGCTCACCCATCAAGGGCAGGTATGTGGCGCCGATCACTTCAAAAATGAACAGCACGATGGCCGAAGCCGCCGTTGCAAGGATCGTCCAGAGATACACTCGACTCCAGCGCACCCCGATAGCGTACCCGCCCATCTCCAGCCGATGAAGCTGCTCAAGGCGGGAGGAATCGACAGGGCGCAAAGTACTGTAAATGCGTGGATTCCACGGTCATTGAACGCAGACAATGTGGTATTCCTGATCGCCGCGCATCGCGCATCGCCATCAATTCAGTCGCGGCGCGTTGGGCCCCTTTCGTTCGTATTCGCTCACTCACTGGAGACGCTCCCAGGATGAAGACCATTCGAAACACGCTGCTCGGCGCGCTGCTCAGCCTGACCATGATGCCGGCGATTGCTCGCGCTCAGGCCGAAAGCCCGAACGCTCCCTCGGACGATCTGTCCGCGGCTCCTCCGGGCGGTCCGCCGAACGACGGCCCTCCTGACGGTCCGCCTTTCGGACCGCCGATGGGCGGGCTCGGCGGGCGCGGTGGAATGATGGGAGGCCGATTCGGCCAGGAGCGCGAAATCCTCGCTCAGTTCGACGCCAACGCTGACGGCTGGCTGAATGCCGAAGAGCGAGCCGCCGCGCGCCAGCAACTGAAGGCTGATTCGGCCACAGGCGGCGGCCGACGCGGCCCCGGGGGCATGGGAGGCCGTCCGCCAGGGATGGGCGGGCCCGGGGGCATGGGTGAAGAAGAGCCAGTGGGTCCCGGTGCCGAGCTTACCCCAGCGGAAGTGAAGTCCTATCCGGACGCTTCGTTGTATGAGCCGAAAGTCTTGCGCACGCTGTTCATCGAATTTGAGAACTCCGACTGGGAGACGGAACTCAGCGATTTTCACAACACCGACGTCGATGTGCCCTGCACGCTCACGGTCGATGGCCAGCGGTACGCCAATGTCGGCGTGCACTTTCGCGGCGCATCGTCGTACATGATGGTCGGTCCGGGTCACAAAAGATCGCTGAACCTCTCGATGGATCTGGCGGACAACAAGCAGCGGCTCTACGGCGTGAAGACCCTCAACCTGCTCAACGCGCACGAGGACCCTTCGTTCCTGAGTTCGGTGCTGTACTCGCACATTGCACGCCAGCACATTCCCGCCCCCAAGGCCAACTTCGTCAAGGTCGTCATCAATGGCGAAAGCTGGGGCGTCTACGCCAATCTCGAACA